>CAJBSR010000062.1 GCA_903958285.1 uncultured Sphingomonadales bacterium | reverse complement strand
ACTTCGCCCAAATCAAACCCAAGGCTCTGTAACCCACTCATAATTCAAATGAGCCAGTTATGCCTCTTTTGAAAACCGAGTGGGTTAGGGCGCTTGCCAGGTGACGACGCGCATCAGGGTATCCCTTTGTTAGAGCGGGCAGACCATCCCTCCGTCCCGACCTGCCTTCCCCGGGGCGAGGCGTTGGTCGGCGGTCAAGGATGGCCAGCGGCCACCGCGCAGCGGCGCAAAGCGTCCTTGATGGCCGGGCGGCGCCTTGCCATGCTAGGCGTGAGGGGCCCGGGAGGCGAGAGCGCAGATGCAAAACGAACTTTTCGAAGCAGCTTTGGGCGTCGCCAAGCCTTGGTATGTCAACGCCGTGGATTTTGACACAGACAAGAAGACCCTGACGATCAGCATCGATTTTGTCGTCGGAACCCGGTTTCCCGCTGCTGGGGTGGTGGGCGAGCATCCTGTCCATGACACTCAGATTAAGCGGATGAGGCATCTCAACTTCTTTCAGCACGAATGCTTCCTGGACGTCCGGACGCCGCGCGTGAAGACGCCAGAGGGGAAGGTTGTCCAATACGAACCCGACTGGTTCGGCAAGCTCGCCGGGTTCACACTGCTGTTCGAGGCCCTCGTGCTGGCCATGGCCCAGCAGATGACATTTGCTGCCGTAGCCAAGTTGGTCGGCGAGTCCTGGCATCGCGTTCACGCGATCTGTTCACGCTATGTAGATATTGCTCTGGCCGAGGCCGATCTGTCGGCGGTGAGCGCCGTGGCGATCGACGAGACCTCGTGTCGGCGCGGCCACAACTACTTGACTATCGCCGCCGATATGGGCCAACGCAAGGTAGTGTTCGTTACCGATGGCAAGGACGCCAAGACTGTGGCCGCCTTCGCCGAGTACATAGTCGCGCATAAGGGCGCGCCCGACCAGATCACCTCCGTCAGCATCGACATGTCGCCGGCATTCATCAAGGGAGTGACCGAGCATTTGCCCAACGCGCGCATCACCTTCGACAAGTTCCATGTCGTCGCCCATGCATCCGCTGCGGTCGACCAGATGCGTCGTCTCGAACAGCGCACTACCCCAAGTCTAAAGGGCTTGCGCTGGACGCTGCTCAAGGACCGCGATAGCCTCTCCAATGAAGCTCGCGCCGATCTCGATAACCTGATCCTCCAAGCCCCAACCAAGCGGACGGCGAGGGCATGGCTGTACCGTGAGCATCTACGCGAAATCCTGCACCGAAAGCAGATCAACGTCGCCTCCGTCATGCTGAAACAATGGTGCGCCAACGTCATGCGTTCTAAAGTCGACCCAATGAAAGAGGTCGCCAGAATGATCAAAAGGCACTTCGAGGGCATCGTCGCATGGACCCAAACCCGCCAGAACAATGGCTTCATTGAGGCCCTGAACGGCCTCTTCCAGGCCGCCAAGCGCAAGGCCCGCGGCTACAAGCGTTTCGCAACAATGCGCACCGTTCTGTTCCTAATCGCCGGAAAACTCGACTTCGCCCAAATCAAACCCCAGGCTCTGTAACCCACTCGAAATTCAAATGAGCCCTTATTTAGCATTACGCTACAAATACAATAAATAACTGATGCAAAAGATAAACACACCTTTTTCCCAAACCCTTTACGAAAACTGCAGGACGCTGGGT
>CAJBSR010000061.1 GCA_903958285.1 uncultured Sphingomonadales bacterium | reverse complement strand
TCCACGCTGGATGCCTTGCGTGCCGTCATCCATTTGCGCGCCTATGCACAGAAGACGCCGATCAACGAGTATAAGCGCGAAGCCTTTGCTCTGTTTGAACGCATGCTCGTCCTGATCCGCGAAGACGTGACGAAGATCCTCTCGCACGCCCAGTTCCAGTTCGAAGCGCCGCCGGAACTGCCCAAGATGCCGGACTTCCTGACGACGCATATCGATCCGCTGACCGGCGAGGATGACAGCGCAGACTTTGACGCCGCCTCGATGGGCCTCGTCTCCACGCGCCTGCCGCCGCTGCAGATCATCCAGCCCGATCCCGAAGAAATGATGGGTGAAGACCCCGCAAGCTGGGAAGGCGTGGTCAGCCGTAACGCGCCATGCCCCTGTGGCTCGGGCGATAAATATAAGCACTGTCACGGCGCGTTTTAGTTTTGGGTGAGGCGGGAGTGCCTGAATGACTTGGCTGACCCCCGCCTTCTTCCTGACGGCGCTGCTCTATGCGAGCGTCGGCTTTGGTGGGGGATCAACCTATAACGCGCTGCTGGCGCTGGCCGATGTTGACTATCGGTTGCTTCCGGCAGTGGCGCTGACGTGCAATATTCTGGTTGTGATTGGTGGCACCTGGCGGTTTCATAAGGCGGGGCTGATGCCCTGGAAACGCGCGCTGCCCTTGGTTGTGATCTCCGCGCCGTTCGCATGGCTGGGCGGTCTGACGCCGATCAAGGAGACGCTGTTTCTCTCGCTGCTGGCGGGGAGCCTGTTTGTCGCGGGTGTCGCGCTTTTGTTGCAAAAGGACCGTGCGGATGCAGAGACCGTTCCTGACCGCAAGGCAACTATCGCCGACCTGCTGACCGGCGCTGGCGTGGGTTATCTGGCGGGGCTAGTGGGCATTGGAGGCGGCATCTTCCTTGCCCCCTATCTCCACATCACCCGCTGGGCCGGAGCCAAGCAGATCGCGGCGACGGCAAGCCTGTTCATCCTCGTCAATTCCATCGCGGGCCTTGGCGGGCAGTTGCTGAAACTCGGCAGCACCGGCGCACTCCCCGATGTCGCGGCTTATTGGCCGCTGGCGCTTGCCGTCATCATCGGCGGACAGATCGGGAGCTTTGCCGGTACGACAGTGCTGAGCCCCACCCTCGTCAAACGCGCAACAGCGGTGCTGATCCTCTATGTGGCAGGGCAGCTTGTGTGGAAGCTGTTGGGGTAATTCCCTCGTCACCCCAGCGAAGGCTGGGGTCTCTCAGTTTGGGTGCAAAAGATGCCAGCCTTCGCTGGCAAGAAGATCTACTTCTCCCTATTAGTCATCGTTGTGACGTCGCTCGAACTAAGTAGCTGAGAGAGAAATGGCAGATCGCCACAATCACATAATTGCGAATGCGGCGCTTTCAGCACTTGGCCCGCTTGGTTTCATTCGCAAAGGCAGGTCGCGAACTTGGATCGCAGACCATGACTGGTGGGTCGCCGTCGTTGAGTTTCAGCCAAGCTCATGGAGTAAGGGCTGCTATCTCAACGTTGCGGCTCATTGGCTATGGTCCAGCGAAGACCACATAAGCTTCGATTTTGGCGACCGTGTCGGAGGCTTTGCAGAGTACAGTTCAGATGACGACTTTGCGGAAGCGATGCACAATCATTGTTTGATCGCAGTGCAAGAGGTCCAACGGCATCGCAGTATGTTTGCTGATCTCAGATCGACGGCCGATGTGCTTTTGGCAGAAGTTCGCGCCTCAAGGCATCATGGCTGGACGACATATCATGCAGGTATTGTCGCAGGTTTGCTCGGTGAGACAGAACTAGCTGGGGAGATGTTTGATTGTGTTTTGCGCGAATGCAAGGCGCCGCATTCGCTTCTATGTGCCCGCGCAGAAAGAATGGCGGGCGTGCTGAGCGCGGAGGCCTCGCTGACTCGAGAAGTAGCGGGTCTAGTTGAACATCATCGCGCCGCCCTCAAGCTGACCAATCAAAACGCCGGATCGTTCGCTCCACTGTCATCAAGCGGCGTGACTTCTGTGTGAATGCCGCATTCGACCTTGTCCCAACCGCGCCAGCGGCCGGCGCGGGGGTCTTCCCCGGGCTTCACGATGCTGGTGCACGGCGCGCAGCCGATGGAGAGATAGCCTTGCGCCTCCAGCGGGTGGCGCGGCAGGTTGTGTTCGGCGAAATAGGCTTCGATCCGTGCCTTGTCCCAATCGGCGAGCGGATTGAACTTCAGGCGGCCTTCCTCAATCTCGAACCGCGGCAGCGCGGCGCGGGTGGAGGATTGGAACGCCTTGCGGCCTGAAATCTGGGCGTCGAATCCGGCAAGCGCCTCTTTGAGCGGGATGACCTTGCGGATCTCGCAGCAGCCATCGGGATCGTAGGACCAGCGCAGGCCGGTTTCATCCTTGGCTTTGATGGCGTCGGCATCGGGCGTCAGGCTGCGGACATCTGTGAGGCCGAGCAGCGCCGTCACCTCATCCCGATAGGCGAGCGTTTCCGGGAAGTGCTTGCCTGTTTCCAGAAAGAGCACCGGCAGCGCGGGATCGATGCGGGAGATGAGATGCAGCAGCACGACCGCTTCCGCCCCGAAGGAGGAGACGGCGGCAACTTCGCCCAGCATGTTTTCCTGGAGCACAGTTTCGAGCACCTCGACCGTATCACGCCCGCGGAACATGTTGTTGAGGCGGATGGCATCCGACTCTGTGTACCGCGGTTGCGTGTCGATACGGTCGATGACCCGATCCTGTGCTTCAGCCATGACGCAGCTTCCACACAGGCACAGCGGCATCGGCGGCGCGCTGATAGACATTGTCATAGCGTTCCAGCGTCGTCTTCACGACGGCTTCGTCGAGCTGCTTGTCCGGCACAAAGCTGTCAAAGCCGCAGCGACGCATTTCGCGGATCTGATCGACCAGAACATCGCCCTGCGCGCGCAGTTCGCCCGCATAGCCCGCTTCCCGCAAAATGCGCGCTGCGGAATAGCCACGCCCGTCGCGGAACTTAGGGAAGGCGACTTCGATCAGCGCGATACGGTCCAGATGCGGGATCAGCAGGCGGGCGTCTTCGCCCGGCTCCAGCCGCACAGCCGTCGCATTCGACTGGTCGAGAAAGGCGCTGAGGGCGACAGCGGGCTGGTCCAGCGCCGCATCATCGCGAAACCGCAGATTACCCATAGATCGCCTCCTTGAACGGGTCGAACCCGACGCGGCGATAGGTGTCGAGGAAACGCTCCTCGCCTTCGCGCAGTTGAATATATTTGTCGGTCACGCGCTCAACAGCATCGACAATGCCATCTTCATCAAAGCCGGGGCCGGTGATCTTGCCGATGCTGGTATCTTCCGCACCCGATCCGCCGAGCGAGAGCTGGTAGTTCTCCGTGCCCTTCTTATCAACGCCGAGGATGCCGATATGCCCTGCATGGTGGTGGCCGCACGCATTGATGCAGCCCGAGATTTTGAGCTTCAATTCGCCCAGATCGCGCTGGCGGGCCGGATCGGCAAAGCGCTTGGCGATCTTCTGTGCGACCGGGATCGAGCGGGCATTGGCAAGGCTGCAATAATCGAGACCGGGGCAGGCGATGATATCGCTGATCAGATCAAGATTGGCCGCGGCCAGATCCGCTTCGACGAGCTTCTGCCAGACGGCATAGAGATCACGCTTGGCGACGTGCGGCAGGACGATATTCTGCGCATGGGTCACGCGCAGCTCGTCAAAGCTATAGTCCTTGGCAATGTCGGCCATCACGTCGATCTGCGCGGAGGACGCGTCGCCCGGAATATCGCCTGTCTTCTTCAGGCTGATGTTGACGATGGCATAGCCCGCTTGCTTGTGCGCCTTCACATTCTGGTCAAGCCAGACGGCGAAGTCAGGGTCGCTGCGGTCGACGCTATCGGTGATGCCAGCTTCAAAGGCGGGCGGGGCGAAGAAGGCGGTGATGCGCTCCAGCTCAGCCACAGGCGGGTCGATGCCCAGCGTCTTTACATGGGCGAACTCTTCCTCGACCTGACGGCGATATTCATCGGCACCAATTTCGTGGACGAGGATTTTGATCCGCGCCTTGTAGATGTTGTCACGGCGGCCATAGCGGTTGTAGACGCGCAGGCAGGCCTCGGAATAGCTGAGGAAATCCTCAATCGGCACGAAATCCTTGATGAGCGGCGCGATCATCGGCGTGCGGCCCATACCACCGCCGACGTAGAACGCAGCCCCAAGCTTCCCGTCGCGTTCCACCAGCTGAATGCCAATGTCATGCAGGCGCATGGCCGCACGGTCTTCGTCCGACGCGATGACGGCGATCTTGAAC
>CAJBSR010000060.1 GCA_903958285.1 uncultured Sphingomonadales bacterium | reverse complement strand
CATTCCCCCTCATGATCGGCCAATAATGGCCGGTCACTGTCGCCGTCGGTGGAGGCAATCGCGTCAAGTCGGTGTTCCGCCGCCCAGCCGCGTGCCAGTTCGATATCTTCCGCTCGGACAGCTTCGGTGTCCACGGGAATGAATGTCTCCGACCGGCCAAGCACGACCACATCGGCGCCCATCGATTCGAGGATGTCGACAAGGATATCCCGGCCGACCGCCGAATGCTGATAGACACCCAACCGCAGACCGTGGAGCGCCGACGACCCGAAGAAGTCGACATATCGGGCGACATAAGCAGGCCCGACATCGATGGCCTGTGGCAAGGCTTGGCGCTCGATGAGCATCCCATCCGCTGTCCAGCCTGTGTCCTCCGCGCTAATCGACTGCCGCAGGATGCCGGGCTCATCCTCTTTCAAAATCTCGCCATCGGGCCGGTAGAATTTGATGCCGTTACGGTCGTCGGGAATGTGGCTGCCTGTGACCATGAGCGAGGGCACTCCTTCGCCAAAGGCCCACAAGGCAAGCGCAGGCGTCGGGACGAGACCACAATAGACTGGTTCCCCGCCCAAATCCCGCACCGCTTGCGCACAGGCGGCGAGAATGCGGGGCGTGCTGGGCCGCAAATCACCCGCGAGCGCCACGCGCGCGCCGGTTTTCCAAGCGCCACAATCTGCCATAAACTTCAGAAAGCCAGTGGTGTACGCATGGCACACACGGTCGGTCATCGCGCTGACAAGCCCGCGCGCGCCGCTGGTGCCAAAGGCAACGCCGCTTTGTTCAATAATGTCTGCAACGCGTAAGGGGCTGTTGGCCATAAGGTTGACTCGATGTGAGATGAGTGAATTCAGCAGGGCTGAGCGATCAGGGTCAGGCCAGTGGGCGGGAAGGAAACCCCGGCAAGGGCCTCCACATAGCCGCATTGCCCCGGCCCGATGGAGCGGCCACCGGCGGAGACCTCGCAATCGACAGGCATAAGCAGGACGGCCCCCTCATATCGGGCAAGCGTTGCCGCATCCGGCCCTCCATCCAGACGGTCCAGCCGGAAATAGGGTCCCTCGACCAGAGCAGCTGCGCCCGCAGGCGCAAGACGCCTGTGCAGATCCGCCGGATAAGGCGCGCCATGGGCAACCGACATCCCCTCTTCCACGTGCAATTCCCGGGGCCGGCCATAATCATAGAGCCGATAGGTGATGTCCGAATTTTGCTGCACTTCGATCACCGTGATGCCCGCGCCGATCGCATGAACGGTGTTGGCCGGAATATAAAAGAAATCCCCCGAAGAAGCGGGGTGCCAAGCCAGAAGATCTTCAATCGATCCATCCAGCGCGGCGCGGCGCAGCACGTCTGCATCCACGGGCGCCTTAATACCAATGGCCATTTGGGCGCCCGGTTCCGCATCTAACACCAGCCAGCACTCTTCCTTGCCTTGCCGCCCAAGCCCACGCGCCTGCGTTTGCGCATCGGAAGGATGGCATTGAACAGACAGATTCTCGGTCGTGAAGATGTATTTGACCAGCAGCGCATCCAGCGCGGGCGGAGGTTCAAACCAGATCTCACCAATCGGTTCTGCCAAAGGATTGGCGAACGGTGGCGGCAGATCTCGTCGTCCCCAAGGCTTGGCCACAATCCGGGCTTCGAGCGGGGTCACAATTGGAACGGGGCTCCCTCTGGTCGCCAATGAAGCCAAAATGGCAGCGTTACCTGTCCTTATTGGTTCTTTTTGTCAATTTAAGTTCGCGGGATGTGTCACCTCGCGTCGCCAAGTCCGGCGAGGGCGTTGCCCCTCCCCGATTGTCCATGCCGCGCCGATGTCGTAACGGAGCAGGAGTTAACGAGGAGTTGCGTTGCGTGAAGCTGTCTTACGATGCCATTTGGCAGGACATTCTGGCCATGCTGAAGGCCCATGCGGACATCATTCTGGTGGTCGCCGGCGCCTTCATGTTCCTGCCGACGCTGGCGCAGGCCATTTATCTGGCACCGCCGGAGATGGACGGCATTGACCAGAAATCGATGCAAAGCCTTGCGCTTTATTATGAGGCGAACATCGTCCCGCTGCTCGCGCTGCGGCTCGTCACACTTTTAGGGGCCGGCACTTTGCTGTCGCTGCTGCTCCACCCCACCCGCCCGACGGTCGGCAGCGCTATTGCTGCGTCAATGAGGATGCTGCCCAGCCTGTTCATTGTCTCGCTGGTGGAACAATTGATCATGCTGGGCGGATTTCTGCTTCTGATCGTCCCGGGGCTTTATGTGATTGCGCGCACGGTCGTTTCCGACGCCGCCGTCATGGCTGAAGATGTTCGCAACCCGTTGCGCGCCATTGCACGCAGCTTCGATCTGACACGGGGGCTTGGTTGGCAGGTCTTCGGGCTCGTTG
>CAJBSR010000059.1 GCA_903958285.1 uncultured Sphingomonadales bacterium | reverse complement strand
CGACCGTCACGGTTTCACCTGGCGTCAGTTTGCAGGCATTGAAGATAGCGCCGGCACCCGTTGTCACAGCGCAGCCGATGACGGCAGCACGGTCCAGCGGCATGTCCGGATCAATCTTCACACAGGCATGTTCGTGGATGAGCATCTGTTCGGCAAAAGCCGACAGATTGAGCATCTGGTTGACGGGCGAGCCATCGGCGCGGGTCAGACGCGGTGCGTCTTTAGGCCCACGCCGCGTTTCGCCGCCAAGGCAGAGCGACATCCGGCCTGTAACGCAGAATTCGCAATGCCCGCAGAAGGCCGAAAGGCAGGTGACAACTGCGTCACCGACCTTGACGGTGCGGACTTCGCTGCCGACGGCTTCGACAATCCCTGCGGCTTCATGGCCGGGAACAGCCGGCAGCGGATGCGGATAAGCGCCATCGATGAAGTGAAGATCCGAATGGCACAGCCCGCAGGCAGCTGTCCGGATCAGGACTTCGTGCGGACCGGGATTGGAGATCGAAAGCTCTTCGATCTCCAACGGGCTACCCGGCTGGATGAGGACCGCGGCCTTCATCGTGTTGCGGCCAGATCGCCCGACGACACTTCGTGCGGACGTTCCGCGCCATATTTGCCAAGCTCAAGCCGGGCGATGGAGCGGTTGTGGACTTCATCCGGACCGTCAGCGAGACGCAGCGTGCGCTGATGCGCCCAAGCCGATGCCAGACCATAGTCTTCCGACACACCGCCACCACCGTGCGCCTGAATGGCATCGTCGATGATCTTGAGCGCCATGTTGGGCGCCTGGACCTTGATCATGGCGATTTCGGCGGCAGCGGCCTTGTTGCCAACTGTGTCCATCATATGCGCGGCTTTGAGGCAGAGCAGACGTGTCATTTCCAGATCGATACGGGCGCGGGCAATGCGCTCATGCCAGACGGTCTGTTCGGCAATGGTTTTGCCGAAAGCGACGCGCGAGGTGAGCCTGCGGCACATCTTTTCAAGCGCTTCTTCGGCCACACCGATGGTGCGCATGCAGTGGTGGATACGGCCTGGCCCGAGGCGGCCCTGCGCGATTTCAAAGCCGCGGCCTTCGCCATAGACAATATTTTCGACCGGAACGCGGACGTCCTTCAGTTCGACTTCCATATGACCATGCGGTGCATCGTCATATCCAAAGACAGGAAGATGGCGCAGGATGTTCACCCCGGGCGAATCGACAGGTATCAGAATCTGCGACTGTTGCTGGTGGCGCTTGGCCCCAAGATCGGTCTTACCCATGACAATTGCGAGCTTGCAGCGCGGGTCACCCAGACCCGAGGACCACCATTTGCGGCCGTTGATCACATAATGATCGCCATCACGCGTGATACGTGTTTCGATGTTCGTGGCATCGGATGAGGCGACGAATGGCTCTGTCATCAGGAAGGCAGAGCGGATTTCACCGTTCATCAGCGGGATCAACCACTGCTTCTTCTGCTCGGCTGTGCCGTAGCGATTGAGCACTTCCATATTGCCCGTGTCAGGCGCCGCACAGTTGAAGATTTCCGACGACATGCCGACGCGGCCCATTTCTTCGGCGCACAGGGCATATTCAACGTTGGTCAGCATCGGGCCGTCAAATTCGACCGTGGTGTCGACATGCGGGTTGGCGCCGACGGGGGGCATGAAGAGGTTCCAGATTCCGGCGGCCTTGGCGCGCTTCTTTTCTTCTTCAATGACTTGGAGGACCTTCCAGCGATCGCCGGTGGCCTGCTCCGCGTAATAATCCTTCACCCGTGGGCGGATATACTGGTCGATGTGATTTTTAACGCGGTCACGCCAATAGCTCTCGCGCTCGGTGAGGGTGAAGTCCATCTGAGTCGTCCTCTTCTATGTTTACGTTTACGTCACTGTCAGCTTTCGGAGTGGTTTTCCAGCCCCTTCAATCGCCTTTTAAACTTGCCGCAGCGGCAAGCTGCCGCACACGCGCTTCATGGTCATCACGGCGGATGGGAAAGCGCGCAAAAACAAGGGCAGAAAGCACGGCAAGCACCGCCACCATGATGATGTAGGCCGAGGTCAGCCGGTCAATCACCTCCGGCGCAACGGCACTTGGCGCCGTCTGAGTCGAAAGCCCAGCCCAACTGATGATCATGCCGGAAATGAAGATGCCGACGCCTGTTGCGCATTTCTGGACGAAGAAATTGCCGGCGAAGAAAATGCCTTCGGTGCGTCTGCCTGTCTTGACCTGAGCATCTTCCACAATGTCGGCAATCATCGATGAGGCGGAGATCATCACCGTCACCCCAAGGGCGTTGGCAAGGAAGAAGAAGGCAAACACGCCCAACGTCGAAGCCGTTGACCCAATCTCCGGCCAGAGATCGAGCAACCGCAGCAGAAACGGAGCGATCCACAAGGCCACGCCACCAATTGCGGCATAAGCGGCAGTATGTGGTTTGTCCCATTTGCGGTTGAGCGGAATGACAAGGAAAAACGCGGCGACCACACTCAAGAAAAGAACGACAGGATAAAAGCCGAACGCTGTCTGGTTGAACTGCCAGACATAGAGATAGAGGTAATTG
>CAJBSR010000058.1 GCA_903958285.1 uncultured Sphingomonadales bacterium | reverse complement strand
TTATGGTGCAGGCAGGCGGTGGTTCCGATCTGATCTTTACGCAGGGCCGGCGACGGGTGTTCGGCCTCTTTCCACGCGCCTCGCGCCAGTTTGCTTCGACGGCTGCCATGTTCAAGACACTGAATCCGCAGCCCCAGACAGTCATGTTTATCTACACGAATGACGCTTTCTCGAAAGTGTCAGCGGAAGGGGCCAGCAAAGAGCTTGAAGCCGCAGGCTATAAGGTGCTCAATTCCATAGCTCTTCCGGCGCAGGTTTCGGACGTCACCGATGCCCTTGGCACAGTGCGTGCGGCAAATCCCGACATTCTCGTCTGCTCGACGCATGATGCTACGTCGATCCTCATCGCGCGCCAGATGGTTGCCACCAATACCAACGTGAAGATGCTGTATCAGACGCTCGGCCCTCAGACGGCTGCCTATGTTGAGGCGCTTGGAAAATACGCCAACGGCGTCGTGGGAGCATCGTACTGGGACGAAAATGCCAAGTACAAGGGTTCCATATTCGGCTCTGCGAAGGATTTCGCCGAATATTACCGTGCGAATTTCAACCGTCCTCTCACCTATCACATGGCGAGTGGCGCCGGATGCATCGTGGCTTATGTCGAGGCGATGAAAAAGGTCGGCAACGTGACCGACCGCAATGCCATCCGCGATGCGCTTGCTGGCCTCGATCTGGAGACGTTCTACGGTCGCATCAAGTTCACATCGCAAGGCGACGGCGACCCCGTTCTGCTCGGCCCCATGGTGGTGCAGCGCCAAAAGGGCGATTTGGCAGTCGTTTATCCGACAGAGGCTGCGACGGCCCCTACTCTTTATCCTGCGCTGCCCTGGCAGGATCGTACCTGATCTTCACCAAATCCCGAAAGATGGCGGATCGCGTTCATGCGCGATCCGCATTTTCCTGATCGGCAAGCCATGCTTATAATTCAAACAGCGTTGAACGGTCTTGTGCTGGGCGGGGTCTATTCCCTTGCCGCAGTCGGCTTTTCGCTGATCTTCGGTGCACTTGGCATCGTGAATCTGACCCATGGCATCTTCGTTATCTGCGGTGCCTATGCCGCGATGGTTCTCTTCCATGTTTTCGGGATTGACCCATTCCTCGCAACAGTTCCTGTTGCGATCGCATTCTTCTTCATCGGATACGCCTACCAGCGCGGCCTGATCCAGGTTGCCATCTCGCGTGCCTCGCTTGTCGCCTCGCTGCTGGTGACGTTTGGCGTCGCACTCATCATGCGCAACCTGCTGCAACTTGTCTTCAGCCCCGACGTGCGCACGATCACGCCATCCTACAGTTTTTCGAGCCTGACGTTCGGCTCTCTCCGCATCGATATCGTTCGTCTGATTGCCGTGCTGGTTAGCATTGTCTTTCTTCTGCTGATGGCATTGGTTCTGTCGAAGACGGCATTCGGCCGCCGTATCCGCGCCACCGCGCAACAACCGCTTGCGGCCAATCTTTCCGGCGTCAATGTACCCCATGTCCTCGGCCAGACTTTCGGTCTCGGTGCTGCCTTTGCAGCGGCGTCCGGCGCGGTGCTGGGCATTGTCCAGCCCTTCTCGCCGTCTTCGGAGGATTTCTGGACACTGAATGCATTTATCGTGGTGGTCCTCGGCGGTGTTGGCAGCCCCTCCGGAGCCTTGCTTGGCGGTATCCTGTTGGGACTCATATCCAGCTTCACAGCACACTTTATCGGGCCGTCCTACACCAATGCCGTGATGTTTTTGGTGCTCGTGATCATGTTGCTCATCAGACCGCAAGGTCTGCTCGGCAGTGCATTCGGAGAAAGTCGGTGACAATGCGAATCTTTCTCCTTTTAGGCACGCTTATCGTGATCGTGCTGCTGCCTCAATTCTTGGCGCCATTTCATATCCGCGTTGTGCAATTGTTCTTTTTCACCGCTGCCTTGGCACTGGCATGGAACGTCATGGGCGGTCTTGCTGGCTACTGGAGTTTCGGCCATACGGTATTCATAGGCATGGGCGCATTCGCGGCGGCGCATTTCGTTGCTAAACTTGGCTTGCCTGCCGGCCCGCTTCAAATGATTGCCGGCATAGTATTCGGTGCGCTGTTCTGCGGCATTGTCGCGGCCATCATCGCCTATCCTATCCTGCGCCTTCGCGGAATCTATTTTGCCATCGCCATGCTAGGCATCGGTCAGGTTGCCGCCGAACTGGCCAACAATGTCGG
>CAJBSR010000057.1 GCA_903958285.1 uncultured Sphingomonadales bacterium | reverse complement strand
CTATGGTGCAGTGCTTCGCCCTGATGTCCGGCATACATATTTGGCGCGTCATTTTCGGGACGGATCAATTCAATCTGAAGATCGCCCCAATAAGCGAGCGCCATGGTGAAGACAAAGTCGCTAGGGGCGCCGCGATAACGCTGATTTTCAAGCGCAACATTCTCCAGAATGAAAAACGGCCCAACGCCCATTGTTGTCGTCCAATGGCGCAGGGCGGCGTCGAAATCCTGAGGGTAAAAGGCGATTTGCATCACCGGACCGATCCTTGAAAGTCCCATTGCTTCCCTCTCCCCCTATCCATTGCGTGAGCTTGCGCCGCGCGATGAGACTGGCATGTTAGCATGCAAAGAAACACTGGGAGTTTTGTGAGGAGAGATGAGCGATCGTGATCCTGCAATAGCTGCGGATTGGGCCCGCAGTCGCCAAGACATGGCGCACGCGACGCTGCGCCGGATGGTTGACCTTGTCGCTGCCAAACAAACAGATCGTGCAGAAGGGCCGCTGCCCCTGCACAAGGGTGTTTATGTCGACGAAGCCCGCTTTGCCGCCGAAAGGGCCCACCTCTTCCTTGGGCAACCAATGGTCGCCGGGCTCTCTGGCGACATTGCCAATGCGGGGGATGTGCTGGTCTTCGACGCAGCCGGTCCGTCGATCCTCGTGCAGCGGGGCAAGGATGGCGTGGCGCGTGCTTTCCTGAATATGTGCACGCATCGCGGTGCGAAGCTGATTGAAGAGAACGAACCTTGGTCAGGGCACCGGGCGCGGGTCGTCTGCCCCTTTCATGCTTGGACTTTCGATTCATCCGGGACATTGATCGGGCAGCCATCAAAACAGAGTTTTGCGGGCTGTGACATTGGTGCACGAAATCTGGTTGAGCTGCCCTGCGCTGAGCATCTCGGGCTGATCTTTGTCCGCCCCGGTGGCGGCGCGCCAATTGATGCTGCCGCTCATCTGGGCAGCTTCGCCGATGTGTTGGCCGCTCTTGAACTGCACCGCGCACAGCCTGTGAAAAAGGGCGTTCTTACGGCCGAGTCGAACTGGAAATTTGCCCTCGACACCTATTCAGAAGGCTATCATTTTGCGGCGCTCCATGCGTCCACCATCGGGCAAACCCATTATAATGACACCGCCGCGATAGCTCGTTTCGGTCGTCATCACCGGATCAACTTTCCGGATAAAAGCGTCGGCGCGTTGGTCGGTGGCGATGAAGTCGACTGGCCGGCAACTGATTATGGCGGGGTGCACTACCTGTTCCCCAATACAGTGATCTTCTTCGGTGCGGTTACGCCCGGCGTCTTCTTCACGCAGGTCTTCCGGCTATTTCCTGACGGTGTTGGAAAAACCAGATGCCAGTTTGCGGTCTACGCTCCGTTCGGGATTGAAAGCGATGCACATCAGGCCATGTGTGAAATGGCTTATGATGCGACGGCGGAAGTCGTCCAGACCGAGGATTATCGCGTGGCGTCAGCCGGCTATGCCAATTTGTGCGCCGCGCCCGATGATTTCCACGTCGTTCTCGGCGCGAATGAAGCCGCCGTCCAATTTGTCCAGATCAATATAGCCGAAGCTATCGGCATGCCGCTTAAGTGAGGATTGCATTTTATGGCTGAAAGTGACCCGAAGATCGCAAAGGCCCGCTGCCCCGGGCCCAGCTACACCGACATGCTCAAGGCGGATACACGCCCGGCACCTGATTATCTGCTGACCGAATCCAACCTGCCGCTAACCAATGAGCCGCTGTCAACGCAGGCCTATGTCTCGCCCGCCTTCAAAGCGGACGAAGACGAAAAAATGTGGCCCAACGTCTGGCAGTTCGCCGCGCGCGAGGAAGACTTTCCTGAGCCCGGTGATACGGTTGTATATGAGATTGGCGACAAGAGCTTTCTGCTTGTCCGGCAGCGCGATTATTCGATCCGCGCCTTTTACAATGCCTGCCTTCACCGAGGGCGCAAGCTGCGGACAGAATGCGGACCTGCCACCCAGCTCCGCTGCCCATTCCACGGATTTACCTGGAACAATGACGGCAGCCTAAAGGAAATCCCCGGCGATTGGGATTTCGAGCATCTTCAAAGCAAGGACATGTCCCTTCCCGAATTGAGGGTCGAGTGCTGGCAAGGGTTCGTCCTGATCACTGAAAATCATGATCTCCCGTCCTTCAGGGAGTGGATCGGCCCCGGCGTAGAGCATTTTGACAATTGGCGGCTCGAAGAATGCCATACGGCCGCTTGGGTCGGTAAGGTCATTCCGGCCAATTGGAAGGTGGTTGCCGAAGCCTTTATGGAAGCGTGGCACAGCATCGTCACGCACCCACAGATCCTCGGCTTCACCGCTGATGCCAATACGAGATATGACCTTTACGGCGATCATATGAACCGCGCGATCACGGCATCCGCGGCGCTGTCCCCCCATTTGAAGGGGAAGGATCAGCAATATGTCATCGAGTCTCTTGCTAAGTTTACAGGCGGCGCCGGCGATGCCCGATCACGGCGTGGCGGGATCGAAGCCACGCAGGAATTGCATGGCTTTGATGCTGATGATCCCTGGCTCGCCCGTAAGCTGCTCGCCAAGGGTAATCGCGAGGCCTTTCAGGCACAGAATGGCCATGATTATTCGCGCTATACCGACAGCGAAATGCTCGACAATTTCACTTATAATGTCTTCCCCAATTGGTCGCCTTGGGGCGGCATGGCGCCCAACATCGTCTATCGCTGGCGCCCATGGCACGATACTGACAATTGTCTGATGGAAGTGCGTATTCTTATACGAACGCCGGTCGGAGAAAAGGCACCAAAGTCCCAGCCCATGCGGCTTGTTCCCGAAGGCGAGCCTTTCGCTGCCGCGTCGGACCTGATTGGCGCGGCTCTTGCCGGGGTCTTTGATCAGGACATGGCCAATCTTCCCCATGTTCAAACGGGCATGAAGGCTTCGAAAACACAGCGGCTTGAACTTGGCGCCTATCAGGAAAGCCGGATCCGCCATTTCCAGAATACACTCCAGAAATATCTCAGCGGCACGTTGCCGGCCAAAAAATGATGTTGGTGCTGGATCGCGCGACTATTGCGCGGTCCAGCCACCATCAATCACCAGCTCTGCGCCGGTCATATAGCTGCTCTCGTCGCTGGCGAGGAACAGCGAGGCTGCGGCAATTTCGCGCGCCTCGGCAAGGCGCCCAAGTGGGGTTAGCCCCGCCATGGCTTCGATCAATTCCTGCGAAGACCCTGCCGCGCCTTTTGCCACCCACCGGTCAAAGCCTGCCTGCAGTAAAGGCGTATGGACGAAACCGGGGTGAAGTGAATTGGCGCGGATCGGCATTTTCTTCGTGCAAAATTCGATGGCAATCGCCTTGGTGAACATCCGCACCGCGCCCTTGCTCGCATTATAGGCAGATGTGTCAGCATAGCCGACAAGACCCATGATCGAGCTGACATTGATAAGGCTGGCGCCGCCGCGCCGCGCACCTCCGCTGGCGGCCAGCAGCGGCGTGAAGATACGCGTGCCCATGAACACGCCGTCAACGTTGATCGCCATGATCCGGTGCCAATCGTTCAGGGCTGTCGTTTCCACAGGGCCGGTCAGATCGATACCCGCATTGTTGACGAGGATATGCAGGGCGCCGTGGCGTTGCTCGACATAGTCTCGCACCGCCTCCCAGTCATTTTCCTTCGTAACATCGGCGCGGACATAGCTGACGTTCGGCCCAAGACGTGCTGATGTTTCAGCAACCAGCGCGCTGTCCTCTGGATCGAGATCCGAATAGACGACAGTGGCACCTTCCGTCACGAACCGTTCGACCATGGCAAGGCCAATCCCGCGCAACCCGCCTGACACGAAGGCGATCTGACCCTCTAGCCGACCGGGCATGCCCTTTGTCACTGTGCCGGTTCCGACAGGCTGGTCCGCAATGCGTGGGTGTCGAAGTAATGGATGCGCATGGCGCCAATCTTTCCTGAGGGCAGCATCGTTGTAACCTCAGTGATGGGCATGGTGATGCGCTCCCCCGTTGCCTTTACGGTGACCGAAAAGGTCAGCAGAGCGACAACATGTGTGTCGTCACCGACGAGGCCATTCCTTTGGATATGCGGATCACGCCAAAAACCCATGACGAAGGCAAATAGTCTCTGAAACGCGTCTTTACCGCGCCACTCCCCGCCATAGGGAAGCGACTCCGGCTCATAGATCACAAAGTCGTCGTCAACCATGGCTTCAGCCTCGGCCCATGCTCCGGCGGTCACATGGCCATAGAAGCGGCGTACGGTCGCGACGCTGTCCATCACCGGTGTGGAGCCGGGCTACTCAATGGTGCCCACCAAAGTCCCGATCGGATAGGTTTCGCCTTCAACGCCCATGATGCGCAGAGTTCCGCCAGACGGGGCTTCGATCTCGGTCGTCGTCTTGTCTGTTTCTATGGTATAAATGACATCGCCTTGGGCGACCTCTTCCCCATCGCCGAACATCCATTCGGACAGCGTCATTTCGGTCGCGGACATGCCGATTTTGGGAATGCGGATTTCTGTCGCCATTCTTAGAGCTTCCATTCCATTGTCGACCGGACGGCGGATTTTATGCCGTCCTTTGTCGGGATCCATGCCTGTTCAAGTGCGTTCGCCATCGGCACCGCAGAAAAGGCGCCGCCCAGCCGCTGCACAGGCGCCTTCAATTGGCCGAACAAAGCTTCGTTGATGCGTGCAGCGATTTCGGCACCTGTGCCATAGGCTTTGACGGCTTCATGCAGCACAACTGCACGACCGGTTTTGCGCACAGAGGCAAGCACCGTTGCTTCATCATAGGGCGCGATGGTGCGCAGATCGATCACCTCAACGGAGATGCCCTCCTCAGCCAGCTGCCCCGCGACTTCAAGCGCATCAAGGACCGTGCGGCCATAGGTGATGATCGTGCAGTCACTGCCTTCGCGTGCAACCGCCGCCTTGCCGAGTGGCACAATATGATTGGGGCCAGGGTCTTCCGACTGAAGGCCATAGCAAAGGATATTCTCAATAAAGATCACCGGATCGTTGCAGGCAATCGCCGCCCGCATCAGACCTTGCGCGTCGGCTGCATTTGACGGCGTGACGATCTTGAGCCCCGGCACATGGGCGAACCAGGCTTCGAGCATATCTGAATGCTGGCCGCCAAAACCAACGCCAACGCCCGTCGTTGTGCGGACGACGAGCGGAACATTGGTTTGTCCGCCCGACATAAAGCGCAGCTTTGCGGCATGGTTGACGATCTGGTCCATGCAGACGGTCACAAAGTTCATCAGCATGATTTCAGCAATCGGGCGGAAGCCAGTCAGTGCGGCACCGACGCAAGCTCCCATGATGGCCTGTTCCGAAATGGGCGTGGCGCGAATGCGGTCCTCGCCATATTTTTCGGTCAGTCCGGCCGACACTTTGAAAACGCCGCCGCCTTGCTTTGCAGCAACATCCTCGCCGAGCAGGATGACACCTTCATCCTCGGCCATGGCTTCATCAATGGCACGGTTGAGCGCCTGGACCATGGAGATCTTGCTCATGCTGCAATCTCCTCTTCAAACACATCGATGCGGAGTTCTTCCGCACCCGGGAATGGGCTGTTGAATGCAAATTCGGTCGCCGCCTCTAAATCGGCATCGATCTTTGCAACAATCTCAGCGAGTTCGGCTTCGGTGAACTGGTGATCCAGCATCAGTTGCCGCAACTTGGGCAGCGGGTCCTCAGCCGTCATTTCGGCGACATGGTCGGCCGGCATGTAAGAGAAATCGGCGCCGAAGAAGTGGCCCATCATCCGGTAGCACATGGCTTCAAGCAGCACTGGCCCCTTGCCTGAACGCGCGTGTTCAACCGCTTCTGCCGCCGCCGCATACATGGCTTCAGCGTCATTGCCGTCAACATGTATGCCCTTCATGCCATAGGCTGCCGCGCGGGTAACGATGCTGTCCACCTTGGTATGGTCTGCAAAGGCAGTGTGTTCGCCATAGCGGTTGTTCTGGCAGAAAAAGATCACGGGCAGCATGTAGAGCTGCGCCATGTTGAGCGCTTCGTGAAAGGCCCCAATATTGGTCGCGCCGTCGCCGAAGCAGCAGATTGTCACTTTGCCGTCTTTGCGGTTCTTTGAAGACAGGGCGAGCCCGTTGGCAATTGGCAATCCTGAGCCAACCACGCCGGTGGTCACCATAACGCCGGTGGCGGGATGGGTGATGTGCATCGATCCACCCTTGCCTTTGCAGGTGCCCGTGGCCCGACCGGCGATTTCCGCATAGAGGAGATCAAACGGAACGCCCTTGGCGATCTGGTCATGCTGTCCGCGGTAGGTGGTCACCAGATAGTCATCGGTGTTGACGGCCGCCATCATGGCAGCTGTCACCAGTTCCTGGCCGCGATATGTGTAATAGAGCGTCGCCAGTTTCCCGCTGATGATGAGCGACCGGAGCGTCTCATCCGAGCGGGCGCAGCGCATGGTGCGTGTGTAGATGTCGAGCAAAGTTTCACGGTTCATGGTCAAAGTCCGTTCTTTGGATCTGCGCTGATCGCAGCGCTTGGCCGGGCAGCGACACGGGCCTGCCAGGCCTTCAGGTTGGACAGGGTATCAGGCAGCGGCTGGCCAACCTGAGCGCCAAATTCGACGAAGCAAAAGAGTAAAATGTCAGCCAGTGTGAAACGTGATCCGCACATAAAGGCTTTATCGGCCAGCGCGGCGTCCAATTTGGCCAAACCGTCCTGCGCCTGTGCCTTGTTGCCCGGCGCCGCATCGGGAAAGCAGGCCATCCGGCTTTCGAACATCGGCAGGCCTTCTGATCCGCGAAAACCGTTCGTCATGGGGACGATGACCGACTGATCGATGGTGCGCATTGTAGCGCGCGTTTCAGCCCGGGCCTCCGGTGTTTCACCAATAAGAGGTGATGCAGCCTGACACTCTTCAAGATATTCGCAGATCGCAAGACTCTCTGCGACGAAGTGCCCGCCATCCGTTTCGAGCACAGGCACCCCGCCTGCGGGGTTCTTCGCCAGAAAGTCTGGTTGGCGATTCTCAGCGGTCAAAATGTCGATAAACTGCCGCGGCACATCCATCGCCTTTTCGGCGATGAACATGGTCACAACGCGGGGGTTGGGACCAATGGACTGATAGAGCTTCATCAGAACTGCACCCGCTTGGTATAGGCGCCGTCCACCACGAGATTGGTGCCTGTTGTGTAGCTTGATGCCGGGCTTGCCAGAAACACGATCGCGCGGGCCACTTCTTCAGGTGCGCCCAACCGCCCCATCGGCATTTGCGCGACCGTGCCATTGTAAAAGTCTGGCATGGCAGCCTTGATCGCTTCCCAATTGCCCGTCTTATACTCAATCGGTCCGGGCGTGACGGTGTTGACGCGAATGCCCTTGGCGGCAAGCGACTGGCTGAGTTGCGATGCGTAGGTGATCAACGCTGCCTTAATCGCATTGAAGGCTTGCGGCACGATGAAGGTCTCAACAGCGGCGGTCGACGACATGAAGATGATGGAGCCGTTGCCTGAGGCTTCGAGCGCGTCCTCCAAAACTTCGATCGCTGTAACGCCACCCATCACGTCGATTTCAAAGCATTTCTGCCAGTCCCGCGTCGCGCCCATGCCCGATGCACTCGCTGTATGGATGAAGACATCGCAACCACCCAGTGTCTCGACGGCGCGAGACAGCCAGGCCCGATACCCTTCCGCATTGTCGTTCATGTCGAATGCTTCGCCATGCGCCTTGCCGGGATTTCCAGCGACCGCTGCGAGTGCTGCATCCACACGGCCCTGATCCCGCGAAAAGAAGGCGATATTTGCGCCTTCAGCGGTGAACAATTTGAGCGTTTCCAGCCCAATACCATGCGATCCGCCGTTCATGATGACTTTCTTGCCTGCCAGACCCAGCTCCATCGTCGCGCTCCTTTTTGTCGTTTCAGAAAAACTATGCCCGATGCTGTGGCGCATCTGAATAAGCAAAAAAGAGGGTGGTCACTGCGGAATTGATAGTTTTGGTCGCCGCTCATTTGCCATATTGTGCGCTTTAGGAGAGAAATTATGGTGTTTTCAGGGTCTTGCGAGGATCAGCTCGCCATCCGCGCGCTCAACGATTCCTATTGTGATGCGGTGTTCCGGCGCGACGCCGAGGACTGGGGTGCCAACTGGGCTGACGACGCCCGCTGGGAGCTGATGGGACAGACTGTCTCCGGCAGGGAAGCCATCGTCGCGATGTGGTCCGGCGCTATGGCCGGATTTAGTTTCGTCGCCTTTTTTGCGCAGGTCGGCGCGCTTCATATCGAGGGAGATCGGGCCGAGGGCCGCGTTTATACGCAGGAGCTGCTGGAGCATGCCGATGGCACACAGTCCCGCCCGGTGGGGCGCTATGATGATGTCTACATCCGTAATGGCGGCCGCTGGCTGTTTCTTGAGCGTCGCTACACATTTTTGAAAGGCTAACCATCATGGTGATTGTGATCGCGGGCGAAGTTGATTTTCCACCCGAAAATCGCGCCCAGGCCCTGAGTGGCGCAAAGGCGCTGATCGACATGGCACTCGCCGAACCTGGCTGCCGCCATTATGCTTGGACCGCTGACCCGCATGACACAGGCCGTGTCCATGTCTTTGAGCAATGGGACAGCGCGGAAGAGCTGCAGGCTCATCTCGACGGCGAAGCCTATCGCGGCATGCTCGCGCATCTTTCCGGCTATTCGATCCTAAACGCAGAGACGCGCAAATATCGCTGCGATCTTGTCGAACCCGTTTACGGCCCTGACGGCGTGGCCACAGCAACATTTTTGACTGCAAAGGACTGACACCAATGGCCAATCTTGCAGGAAAAGTTGCCGTCGTGATCGGTGCTGCCGGTGCCGACAATATGGGCCAGCATATCGCCCGTGCCTTTGCTCTAGCGGGTGCAAAAACGGTGGTGGCCGGGCGGAATGCGGACGAGCTCAAACGCTGCGCCGAGACGATCGGGGGCGATTGGTTGGCGTGCGACATCACCAAGAAAACCGACGTCGAGGCCCTCGCTGCTGAAACTGTCGCGCGCCACGGCAAGGTCGATATTGCGGTCAACGCGACCGGATGGGGCCTGCTCAAAAATCTGCATGACGTGACCGAGGACGAACTTGAACAGATGGTCGCCCTCCAGTTCAAAGGCGTGCATTATTTCTTGAGCGCCTTTGTCCGCGCCATGCCGAACGGCGGCTCCCTCATCCAGATTTCCTCGGCGACAACGCAGTGCATCATTGATGATCATGCCGCCTATATCGGCACCAAGGCCGGCAGCGAGGCGCTGATCCGCTGCGTCGCCAACCAATATGGGCCGCAGGGTATCCGTGCCAATATCCTCTCGCCCGGCTTCACGGATAGCCCGATGACATCGCAGGCCTTCGCAACGCCGGGTCTCGCGGACGCCTTTGTGAAGGAGTATCCCCTCGGGCGGCTCAACACATCGGAAGACATTGCCCGCACGGCCGTCTGGGTCAGCAGCGACGAATGCTTCATGACCGGCCAGAATTTTCAGGTGAATGGCGGTTTGACCTTGCGGCGCAACCCGCGTCCGGAAGAAATTAGTGCCTCAGTCGTCGCAGCGATGGGCGCGCAAGCCCAGTAGCAGGAAAGCTCTAAGCCAGAATCTTTCGGATCGTTTCGCGCAACTGGTCTTTGCGGATTTTGCCGGAGGCCGTGCGCGGCAGTTCAGCGACAAACTCGACGTGCTCGGGGCATTTCTGCCGCGCAAGGCCTGCGCCATGCACGAATGCGGCCAGGTCATCAAAGGTCGGTGCCGTGTCGTCTGCTGCAATCACAAAGGCGCAGATGCCCTCCCCCAGCCGGGGGTGCGGCATCGACACGACTGCCGCTTCGCGGATGGCAGGGTGTTGGTGGAGGACGTCTTCGATTTCCTTCGCGCTAATATTCTCCCCACCGCGAATGATCAGATCCTTCTTTCGCCCGGTTATGACGAGCGCTCCGGTTGGCGTCAGATGGCCGATATCTCCTGTGCGGAAATAGCCATCCTCCGTGATGGCCTCTCGCGTGTGCTCCGGATCAAGATAGCCAAGGAACATGGACGGTCCCCGCGCGAGGATTTCTCCGTCGATCATTGGTTCAACGGGGAGCCCCTCATCGTCGACAATCAGCAGATCATAATCAATGGCCTGTCCGTCGCTGACAGCGGCGAGCTCCGCGTCGGTTTCAGGCAAATAGCCCTGCGTTGCCAGCGGCACTTCAGAACTGCCGTAAACGCGGAAAGCGCACGGGTGTTTGAGCCGCTGATTGGCCGTGCGCACCAACTCAGCTGGAACCGCCGCCCCGCCACAGGCAAAGCGCCGGAAGCTTTCAAGACGGCTGCCCTTTGCAGCTGCGGCATCGCAAAGTTCCTGAAGAAAGGGGGTGGCCGCCACAGTGGACGTCACCTTGTACTGGTCAATGAGATCAACTGCCGCATCGGCATTCCAGCTCTCCATCAGCACGGTGCGCGAGCCGACGGCAAACGGCTTTTCGAGGCCGCCGCTATAGCCGCTGATATGTGTGACCGGCGACGGCATCAGCGTCACATCCACCCCGCCCACCCCGCTATGGCGAAAGCTCGTCTGCGCAACGCGATCAAGGCTGTTGTGCGAGTGGAGAACGCCTTTCGGGCGCCCTGTCGTCCCTGAGGTGTACAGGAGCAGTTTAACCTGACGGGCATCGACGTTGGGCAGATCCTGACGCAGCGACCGGCCAAGCTCGATCAGATCGGCATAATTGGGTGCGCGCTCAGTTGAGCGGACATAGATGACATGCTGCAGCGCCGGCAGATTCGGGCGGAGACGATCAACCATCGCCGAAAAATCAGTGTTTCTGAAGCGCTCGGCGACGAAGAAGGCCTTCGATGCGCTGTCGCAGAGCATTTGCAGCACTTCGGCATCCCGGTAGATCGGGACAATTGGATTGATGACGTATCCGCCTAGGCTCGCCGCCAGATTGATCACACAGGCTTCCACCCAGTTGGGCAGCTGGAAACTGATGACATCACCCGGATGCAGGCCAAAGGAGCCAAGTGCACGTGCCAAGGCTTCTGCGTCCTGCAGCAGGCTGGCATAGGTCGGCTGAGCAGGATCGCCCAGAAATACAACCGTATCGGGCGTCTTGTCGGCCCATTTCCGGGCGCGATCCCCAATGGTCAGGTTTGACCAATAGTCGCCATCTGCGTAGCGCGTCAGGTGGCGAGGCACATAGTTGAGGTCGGCCATGGCTTAAAGCTTCAACAGTTGCTTGCCCCGGTTGGCACCGGAAAACAGGCGCTGGAGCGTGGCGGGCGCCGCCTCAAAGCCCTGCTGAATATCTTCGCGATAAGCGAGGCGACCCTCGTTGATCAGGGAAACCATCCGCTTGCGGATCGCGGGGAATTCTGCGTTCCAATCAATCACGATAAACCCGGTCATCGTGGCGCGTCGGAAGACCAGGTTAAAATAATTTTCGGGCCCGGCCGGTAAAGTCCCGGTTTCATAACGGCTGATGCCCCCGCAAATGACAACGCGGGCGTGCGTGGCAATCTGGCCCAGCATGTCGTTCAGGATCTTGCCGCCGACATTGTCGAAAATGACGTTGACGCCGCCCGGTGCCAATTCCTTTATCTGGCTGCGGATCGGCCCGGCCTTATAGTCAATCGCATGGTCATATCCGGCCTCTTCGCAAAGCCAGGCGCATTTTTCGGCGCCGCCCGCGATGCCAATGACCTTGCAGCCTGCGATCTTGGCGAGCTGCCCCACGATGGACCCTGTGGCCCCCGCCGCGCCTGAGACAAGGACGACGTCTCCGGGAACGGGTTTTCCGATTTTGAAAAGGCCGCACCAGGCGGTCATGCCGGTCGTGCCAAGAATTGAGAGCATTGCTGTAGGCGGCAGCTCCGGCTCACACAGGGTTAGCCCTTCGCCGTCATGCACCACATAGTCTGACCAGACCGAGGTGCCCGCCACCAGTTCGCCGACAGGAAAGCGCCCGCCGTTCGATTCAATCACTTCAAGAATAGCGGACCCGCGCATGACATCGCCAATCGCCATCGGCGCGACATAGTCCGCCACATTCTCCATCCAGCCCTTCTGCGCTGGATCAAATCCAAGATAGAGGGTCCGAAGGAGCATCTGTCCCGGTGCCGGGGCGTTGAGGCGTGTTTCAACCAGCTTGAGGTCATTGTCTTCGATCGGCCTGCCGCGAGGATGATCATTGAGCAGCCATTGACGAGCCAGGGTCATTCAAATGCACTTTCTTTAGCGTCACATAAAGAGATGCGCCGCCGGTTTCCCGACGGCGCACACCCCCCGTTTAAATGGACATCAGAATTTGAAGCCCAATTCTATCCCAAAGGTCCGCGGTTCAATCGCTGAGGCGAAGGAGAACAGACCGGCCACCGGAAGCTGCGACATGATGTCGCGGACATTGGTGAGGTTCCGCCCGAACGCTGAGATGCTGACTTCACTGGAGCCACCAAGGAAGTGGGTATAACCGATCTGCGCAGAGAGGTTTTCCCGATCCTTGGTGATGCAACGCAGATCATTGGTTACAGCCCCCAGAACAATTGGCCGGTTCGGCACGATGCAGGTTGCGATCTTGCTCTGGAAGCGCAGCAGGGTGTTGACGTCAAACCGGCCCGAATCCATCTCGCGCGAATAGTTCGCACCGGTCGAGAATTGGACGCGTGGCGCGCGGCGCAACGTTAGTGTCGAGACGTCATCTTTGATGTTGTCGCCGTTCAGATCGTTGCGATAGCTGCCATATTTGGCATCAAGCAAACTCAATGACGCGGTGAAGCTCACTTCCTTGGAAGGCTGTGCGGTCACTTCGAATTCGGCACCCCGGATTTTGGCCGAGGCAGCGTTCTGCACCACCGTTTCCTGAGGCTGCGCGGCACCCGGCGGTGACGGCTGGACGACCTCTTCCTGCTTGTTGTTATAGTCTGTCTGGAAGAGCGCGATATTCGTGCGCAAAGTGCGGTCAAGCCAGTCGGCCTTGAGCCCCACTTCATAGCTGTTCACCGTTTCAGGGAAATATGGCCCAAGCGAGGTTGGAGAGGCCGCGCGACCGTTAAAGCCGCCCGAGCGGAAGCCTGTCGAGAAGGACGCGTAGAGATACTTCCTGTCGCCAATTTCATATGTGGCATTGGCGCGGTACGTGAATTTGCCGAACGAGGCGTCCCCGGAACAATTGTTGGCAGCCCCATAGGTTGGCAGGCCGGCAAGTGGACCTGCTGCTGGCGGGAACACGCCGGTCACGCGGACGCAGGATTTGCCATCGAACGTCGGCTGGCTCAGCTCAACAAGGCCGACCACCTGGCCATAGTTGTTGAAGATCGACTTCTTGTCCCGCGTATAGCGGCTGCCGAGCGACAGTTTGAGCTTGTCGCTGACCTTGAACTGGACGTCGGCAAAGCCTGCATAGGATTGCGAATTGCTGTCGACAAAAGCGCGCAGCGTCGCCCCTGTGGGCGATCCCGAGGGCACGGGGCCAAGGCGGGTGAACTGATCCAACTTGTAGCCGCTGTCATAATAATAGCCGCCCAAGAGCAGGTTCACCGAATCGCTCAAATCAGCGACCAAGCGAAGTTCTTGGCTGAACTGATGGAATTTCTGGATGCGGCGCGTCGCGAAGAAATCGGCGGAGCTGCCGTCGAAATCTTGGGCAACATTTTCGCTATTGGTGCGATAGCCGGTGACCGAGAACAAGGTCAGATTGTCGCTCAGAGTCCATTCGAGATTGCCGGTCACCGCGTCTGTATCGTTGGTGACGTCGTTGGGCGCACGCTGGTACGTGCCGCCAACGCCGCGGTCTGGACCGGCGAAGCGGTTGCATTCGGCCACCGGCGAAAAGCCCGGAACCCCAGCGGCGAGACAGATGATATCGCTGCTCGACGATTGCGGAATCGAGACGGTCTCGCCGCGTTCACGCGTGTGTTCATAGGTGATTTCTGCTTTCAGGGCGCCGCCCGGCTCGATCAGCGCAGTCACGCCGCCGCTCAGCGTTTTGTAGCGGCCGGCCTTGCCGCCAAGGCTCAGATTGTCGACGAAGCCGTCGGTCTTGTCATAATATCCAAAGGCCTTGAGCGCGATGAAATTGCCGAGCTTACCGCTGTTGACAACCAACCGTCCTTGTTCCGTGCCAAAGCGTGCGAGCGATACGCGGCCTTTCACACCTGCCTCTTCGGTGGGTGAGGTGCGCTTTACTTCGATGACGCCGCCAATCGTGTTGCGACCGAACAAGGTCCCCTGCGGCCCGCGCAGCACCTGAAGGCTTTCCAGATCGAAACTATCCAGCAACTGGCCGGTGTTGGTGCCGATGAACACGCCATCGACGACCACGCCCACTGTCGGATCGAAGCTCTTTTCAATGTCTTCAAACGAAATGCCGCGGATGGAAATGGCAGCTGCGCTCGGCCCTGCCGAAACGCTGTCGATCACGAGGCTGGGGACGCGCCCCGCCACATCGCGGATATCCTGAACCATCCCGCTATCAAGCGCTTTGGCGTCCAGTGCGGAAATGGCGACAGGCACGGACTGCGAGCTTTCCGCACGCTTCTGTGCCGTTACAACAATTTCGCGAATGCCGCCGTCATCGCCCTCGGCGGGCGCGTCCTGCGCCAGTGCGGGCGCTGTCATCGCAAGCGCCATGGCGCCAAAAGAAACGAGTCCGATCGTTGATCTGTACATAACCTCTCCTCCCGATCCAGTGGGCCTGTGCAGCGACTGCCGACCACTTACGTCTGGTATGGGAGAGACTGAGCGAACAGTTTGCACTCAACAACCGCCAAAATTGAGAGGGGTTGTTGAGGGGGCACCATCCTCCCGAAACGCGCTTTCAAGCATGGAAATTGCGGGAAATCTCTTGCTTCCCAGCGACATATTGGCGCGGAAACGGGACGCGAGAAATCTCTACTGGATCAAAAGCAATGGAAGGATTTTTGGAGGCCCGAGCCGGAATCGAACCGGCGTGCAAGGATTTGCAGTCCTCTGCGTCACCACTCCGCCATCGGGCCTCGCTCGCGGTGAGGGGCGTCTCTGCGTCGGCCCGCCGCTTCTGTCAACCTTGCATGAAATTAAACGGGTTGCGGCTTGGCGCGGGAAAAAGGGACGGCTAAAGCAGATGAGACCCCTAGGTGTATTGCACCTATAAGACAGTTGTGCCACAGGAGCCAATGTGAGCAATCCAGATTTCCAGGCCATGCGCCGCGCGATGGTTGAAAGCCAGCTTCGTACCAACGCCGTGAATGATCCGCGCGTTACGGCTGCGATTGAAGCGGTCGCCCGTGAGGCGTTCGTCCCGGCAGAGCGCCGGACAACCGCTTATATCGACCGTGCCGTGCCGCTTTCCGCGGGCCGCGCCATGAACCCGCCGCTTGCCACCGCGCGACTGATTGTCGAGGCGGGCATTGGCCCGTCAGACAAGGTCCTCATTGTGGGCGCAGCCAATGGCTATGCTGCCGCCGTTGTGGCCAGCCTTGCTGCATCGGTTGTCGCGCTCGAATCGGATGCCGGCTTGGTCGCCACTGCCAAGGGGCTGCTCAAGGGCCTGACCAATGTCACGGTCGCGTCAGGTGATCTGACCAAGGGTTGGACCAAAGGCGCGCCCTTTGACGTCATCTTGGTCGACGGTGCGGTCGAAGAGATTCCCGACGGCCTGACCCGCCAATTGGCCCAAGGTGGTCGATTGGCAGCTGCTATCGTTGAAAATGGCGTGACCCGGCTCGTCATCGGGTACAAGGCAGGGGACAGCCTCGGTTTTGATCGTATCATGGATGCGGAGGCTGTTGTCCTCCCCGGATTTGCCAAGCCCAAGGGTTTTGCGTTCTAATCACCCGGATGCGACGTTTTGAAGGATAGAAGATGTTCCACAGGATCAAGACAAGCCTCCTCCTGACCGGCGCCGTACTCGTGATGGCGACACCCGCCACGGCGGAGACGCTGCGCGAAGCCTTGTGGAAAGCCTATCAGTCCAACCCGACGCTCACCGGTGCGCGTGCCGGTCAGCGTGCGAATGATGAGAATGTGCCGATTGCACGGTCCAATGGTCTGCCCGACGTGTCGGCAACCGGCACCTTCAATGAAAACATCTACGATTCGACGATATCGCTGGCGCGCCCTTCCCGCATTTTCTCAGGCGGGGCACGGGTCACTGTTCCGCTCTATTTGGGTGGCGGCGTGCGCAATGCGGTAAAGGGCGCAAAGGCCCGTGTCGAAGCCGGACAGGCGAATCTGCGCGGAACAGAGGCTGATCTGTTTAGCGCAGTCGTGTCGGCTTATATGGACGTCATCCGCGACGAATCGATCGTGTCGTTGAACCAGACCCAAGTCCGTGTTCTCAGCGTCAATCTGGAGGCGACACGCGACCGGTTTGAAGTGGGGGATTTGACGCGGACCGATGTGGCGCAATCCGAAGCCCGTTTGTCCCTTGCTCAAGCGCAGCTCCAGCAGGTCGAAGCGCAGCTGGTGTCCAGCAAGGAAAACTACATTCAGCTGGTCGGTTCGGAACCGTCCGCGCTGGAAACGCCGCCCGTCCTTCCCAATTTGCCTGCCAGCGTGGACACCGCTGTTGCCGTCGCGCTGAAAAACAATCCGGACCTTCTGGCCGCATCAAAAGCGCGGGAGGCTGCGCGCTATGACGTCGGCTCCGCCAAGTCGGCCCGCATGCCGCGGATCTCAGCTTTCGGCGATACGTCTTATACCGATTACTTGAATTCATTGCCCAGCACCTTCCCGGGGTCTGCAAAGTCCACATCCGCCGGCATTCAGACGACCATCCCGATTTTCCAAGGCGG
>CAJBSR010000056.1 GCA_903958285.1 uncultured Sphingomonadales bacterium | reverse complement strand
CCGCCCGGACACATGCAGAAGCTGTAGACCGATCGGCCGTTGCTGGCCGTGTGAGACAAGCTGTAAGCCGCCGGACCGAGGATCTTGTTGCCGGCATCCGCACCATAGCGTGCGCGATCAATCAAGCTTTGGGGATGTTCAATCCGTACGCCGATGGCGAAGGGTTTGGCCTCCACATGCACGCCGCGTTCGTGCAGCTTGTAGAAGGTATCCCGCGCGCTGTGGCCGACAGCCATGATGACGTGGCGGGCTTCCAGATAGCTGCCATCGGACAGGTGGAGCCCACGCATCGTCCGGTTGCCTGCTGCGTCCGTCGCGATGTCGAAATCTTCGACGCGCGTTTGAAAGCGATATTCGCCGCCCAGTTTTTCAATGGTCTCGCGGATGCTCATCACCATGGTTACGAGGCGGAAGGTGCCGATATGCGGATGGGCCTCGGTCAGGATTTCCTCTGGCGCACCTGCCTTCACAAACTCGACCAGCACCTTGCGGCCAAGATGACGCGGGTCTTTGATCCGGCTGTAGAGTTTGCCATCGGAAAAAGTGCCGGCACCGCCTTCACCGAATTGCGCGTTTGATTCCGGCTTCAGCACGCCCTTGCGCCACAGACCCCATGTGTCCTTGGTCCGTTCCCGCACCGCAGTGCCACGCTCGATGATGATGGGGCGGAACCCCATCTGCGCGAGGACAAGGGCAGCAAGCAGCCCGCAGGGCCCTGCGCCGATCACGACGGGGCGTGGGCCGGAATAATCAGCCGGGGCTTGCGTGACGAACTTGTAGCTGATGTCCGGCGTCGGGCGGATGTGCGGATCACCGGCGAGACGCGCAGCGACCGCGGCCTCATCCACCAGCGTCACATCAATGGTATAGACCAGCTTGATCGCGCCCTTCTTGCGCGCATCATTGCCACGCCGGAACATGGTCCAGCTCAGCACCTCAGCCTCAGTCACGCCGAGCCGATCATAGATGGCGGCAGGAAGCTCTTCCGGTGCGTGGTGGAGCGGCAGTTTCAGTTCATTGATGCGCAGCATGGCGCGCATCTAGTCCGGATAGGCGCTTTTCGCCAAGGGTTTCCGTGTGGCCTAGCCCAGCCGCAGCATAGCATCGCGCCGGGCGAGGGCGATGAGGGTCAGGCCTGCCGCCTTTGCACGCTCTGCAGCAAGTGATGTAGCTGTGGAGATGGTCACCAATGTCGGGCATCCCGCGATGACGGTCTTCTCGACCAGTTCATAGCTGCAGCGGGAAGAGAGCAGGAAGAAGCCCGATGATGGCGAGGCGCCTTTGCGGGCCAGCGCCCCAATCAGCTTGTCGAGCGCGCAATGGCGGCCAACATCTTCGCGTGCGACGATGATGGCGCCATCTGGCGTGCAGAAGGCCGCCGCATGGGCACCGCCTGTGGCCTTGTTGAGCGGCTGGTGGTCATACAAGCCTTCCAGTGCAGCAAAGATGGCGGTTGGCGCTATATCCAACTGCGCCTCGATCGGGCGCAGGGGGCGTGCGACCTGTTCGAGGTTTTCTAGCCCGCACAGCCCGCAGCTGCTTTCCGAGACGCGGACGCGAACACGCTCCAACATCGGCTCCATGCGGTCCTGCGCGATTGTGATGCGCAGGACGATACCTTGCGGAGTCTCATGCGCGTTGACGTCCAAAACATCGGATGCGTGAGGAATGATGCGTTCCGACAGGGAGAAGCCGACAGCAAAGTCCTCAAGATCATCCGGCGTCGCCATCATCACGGCATAGCCAATGCCGTTATACTCAACGGCAATCGGCATTTCGACCGGCAGGATGCGCGCGGCAGGCGTGATGTCGGTCGGGGTGATCCGATCGACGGGGACGCTGACGGTGCTGTCGGTCACGCGCTCGCTTTAAGGGCGTCGATGGCCTTTGCGGCGTCGGGGGACAGGCCGGTGCCATCATGCGCAAAGATGATCTGCTT
>CAJBSR010000055.1 GCA_903958285.1 uncultured Sphingomonadales bacterium | reverse complement strand
CCGTCTGGCGGACGGCCGCACGCAGAGTTCAACCATCGCCCAGCTCGGAGCGGCCAAGCGCTTCTTCGACAATAAGCTGGAACTCGACGCGCAGACGGAATTCCCGATCGCTGACAAGAATGACAGCATCGACTTCCCGGCACGTCACAAACTTGGCGCACGCTATGCGTTCAATGACGACATCACGTTGGTTGGCACCTATGAGATTGCGGACGGGCAATCTGTAGACGCCCGCACAGCGCGGATCGGCTTTGATCTCAAGCCCTGGGCGGGCGGACGCTTTACCTCCAGCCTCAATCGGCAACAGATTTCGGAATATGGCCCACGCAGCTTTGCCGCGTTCGGCCTGTCCCAGTCGCTGCCGGTCAGCCAGTCCCTCACCCTCGACTTTACGGTGGATGCCAACAAGACGCTGGGCGGGATCGACGCATCCAAAGTTCTCAACAAGGCACATCCGGTTTCATCGGGTGGATTCATCGGCGGCGCAGACGGAACGCTGACCGAAGACTTCACGGCGATGACGGCGGGGGCGACCTATCGTGGGGAGCGCTGGAGCTGGACGGGCCGTGGAGAAGTACGGACGGCAGACACGGGGAACCGTTATGGCCTGACAACCGCAGTGTTGCGTCAGATTGGTGAAGGGCGCGCCATGGGTGGCCAGTTCACCTGGACCAAGGCGACGGGCCAAAGTGGCGTTCAGACGGAAGCCACGACGCTGGCGCTCAGTTGGGCCCACCGTCCGCAGGAAAGCCGGATCTCGCTGCTCAACAAGCTTGAGTTCCGCAATGACGTTGCGCGCAATGCGGTGTTCGGTGAAGCCGGACCTATTGGCGGCGTTGCCCTCACGATCGATGGAAACGTGAAGTCGCAGCGGATCGTCAACAGCTTCAGCCTCAACTGGTCACCAGTGGCAAAGGTTGGCGATGAGTATCAGGATCGCAGCGAAGTCTCGATATTCTGGGGCACCCGCTACGTTTTCGACAAATTCGGCGCAGATGACCTGAAGGGCCTGAGCAACCTGTTCGGCACCGATCTGAAATATGATATCGGCAAGGGCGTGGACCTTGGCTTCTCCGGCTCGCTGCGCCAGAATCCGAAGGGCAGCTCCTTCAGCTGGTCGGGCGGCCCGACGGTCGGCATCGCGGCGATGAAGAATGGCTATGTCTCAATCGGTTACAACGTGACGGGCTTTAGTGACCGGGACTATGATGCCTCGCGCTACACCCGCAGCGGGCCGTTCGTGACATTGCGCATGAAGTTTGACCAAGGCCTTTTGGCAGGACTGGGGCTTGGCCGCTGAGTGTGTGACCGCTATTCCGCCAAGGAATGCTGAAAGTCGCCAGCTATAACATTCGTAAAGGCATCGGAACGGACCGGCTGCGTCGGCCGGAGCGTGTCCTCGACGTATTGAACGAAGTGGGTGCGGATATCGTGGCGTTGCAGGAGGCCGACCGGCGTTTCGGCAACCGCATCTCCGCCTTGCCGCTCGACCTGATTGCGTCGCACACCGACTATGTGCCGGTCCCGTTCGAAACGCGGCCCGACTCGATTGGCCATCACGGCAATGCGATTCTCGTCCGACGCTCCATTGAGATCGTCGGTCACGACATCATCCATCTGCCGATGATAGAGCCGCGCGGTGCGGTCGTTTCTGATCTTATCTGGAAAAACAAAGCGGTACGGATTGTGGGCATGCACCTTGACCTGTCCGGCCTGCGCCGTCGTCAGCAGGTGCGATCCGTCCTTTCCCAGATTGACGCGCGGACGCCGCATATGCCCTCCATCTTGATGGGCGACCTGAATGAATGGTCGCGGCAGGGCGGCTGCCTTGGTGAGTTTGTCGGGCGGCATCACGATTGCCACACAGGACCAAGTTTCCACAGCCAGCGGCCCGTCGCGCGCCTCGACCGAATCTTTGTCAGCCATGACTTTCATATCCGCGCAGCTGGAACGCACCACAGCCTGAAGGCGCGCCGTGCTTCTGATCACTTGCCTGTGTGGGCAGAACTTTCGTTCGACTGACCTTTCCGCTATCGGCACGCCATGACATCACCGCGCCTCCGCATCGCCATGTTCAGCGGCAATTACAATTATGTGCGCGACGGCGCCAATCAGGCGCTCAATCGTTTGGTCGGCTATCTGTTGCGCCAGGACGTGGACGTCCGCATTTATTCTGCCACGACCGATACGCCCGCCTTCCCGCCCACTGGGGATCTGGTGAGTGTACGCTCCATCCCGTTGCCTTTGGGACGCGCGGAATATCGGATGGCCTTGGGCGTGACGCCCGCAACGAAGCGTGACCTTGCGGCGTTTAAGCCCGACATCGTCCATGTGGCGGCACCCGATTTTTTGGGGCACCGTGCAATCAGCTGGGCACGAAAGCGTTGTATTCCGGTACTTGCCTCCATGCACACCCGCTTTGAAACCTATCCGCGCTATTACGGTCTGGCCTTTATGGAGCCGATCGTCGAAGCCCTTTTACGGCGCTTTTATCGCCGTTGCGACGCTGTCGTTGCCCCGTCTGAATCCATGGCGCAGGTCATGCGCCAGCAGCGGATGAGCTACGACATCGGCATTTGGGCACGCGGGATCGATACCAGTATTTTCAACCCCCAGCGCCGCGACATGGGCTGGCGCCGCGACCTTGGCATTGCCGATGATGAGCCGGTGATCGGCTTTCTCGGTCGCCTCGTTATGGAAAAGGGGCTCGACGTTTTTTCCGACGCGATTGATGCCCTGCGCGGCAAAGGCGTGCGGCACAAAGTGCTTGTGATCGGCGAAGGGCCCGCGCGGGACTGGTTTGAAAGCCGGCTGCAAAATGCGGTCTTTGTGGGCTTCCGGTCGGGCGCAGATCTCGGACAGGCAGTTGCCTCAATGGACATGCTCTTCAACCCGTCCGTGACTGAGACGTTTGGAAATGTAACTTTAGAAACAATGGCTTGCGCGATTCCTGTGGTCGCCGCGCGGGCCACCGGCAGTGAAAACCTCGTGGCCGATGGCGTCACGGGTCGGCTGGTCACACCCGGCTCCATCTCTGGATTTGCGGACGCCTTGGCCACCTATTGCACCGATACCGAGACGCGCTTGCGCCACGGTGCCGCCGGTGCCGAAGCCAGCAGCGCCTATGATTGGGACAAGGTGAACAACGCGGTGCTGGAGACCTACCAGCGGCTCGTGCGGCAAAAGATCGGCACCACGCGTGTCTGATCTGTTTGGCAAAGATGCCCCGGCCCCGCCCTTGGCGGAGCGGCTTCGCCCGCAGACCATTGCCGATGTGGTCGGGCAAGAACATCTGACCGGCCCCAATGGTGCGATCGGGCGGATGCTGGCGGCGGGCAAACTCTCCTCAATGATCCTTTGGGGCCCGCCGGGCACGGGCAAGACTACAACTGCCCGCCTGCTGGCAGATGCGGTAGGCTTGCGCTTTGAGCCCCTGTCGGCCGTGTTTTCCGGCGTTGCAGACCTGAAAAAGGCCTTCGCCGCCGCCGAAGATCATGCGCGGACGGGCCAAGGCACGCTGCTGTTCGTGGACGAAATCCATCGCTTCAACCGCGCGCAGCAGGACAGTTTTCTGCCCTTTGTCGAAAAGGGCACGGTCACGCTTGTCGGCGCGACAACAGAAAATCCGAGCTTCGAACTGAATGCCGCTGTGCTCAGCCGCACCCAGGTGCTGGTGCTTCACCGGTTGAGCGCCGACGCGCTTGAGACACTGCTCAGCCGCGCGGAAGATATTGAAGGGCGCCCCCTGCCCCTCACAACCGATGCCCGCGCCGCGCTTGTTGCCTCGGCGGATGGGGATGGCCGCTTCTTGCTCAATCAGGCGGAAACGCTCTTCTCCATCAAAATCGACGCCCCGCTGGACCCACAGGCGCTGGCCGAACTGCTCCACAGGCGGATGCCGGTTTATGACAAGGACCGGGAGGGGCATTACAACCTTATCTCCGCCCTCCACAAAAGCCTGCGTGGGTCCGACCCGCAAGCCGCGCTCTATTACATGGCGCGGATGCTCGTGGCCGGCGAAGAACCGCTTTATGTGCTGCGTCGCCTTGTCCGCTTTGCCAGTGAGGATATCGGCCTCGCCGACCCTCAGGCGCTCATCCAATGCCTCGCGGCCAAGGACGCCTATGACTTTCTGGGGAGTCCTGAAGGCGAACTCGCAATTGTGCAGGCCTGCCTCTATCTGGCAACCGCGCCAAAATCGAACGCCGTCTACGCGGCACAAAAGGCGGCTTGGAGGTCAGCCCGCGACACCGGCTCCCTCATGCCGCCGATGAACATCGTCAACGCGCCGACCAAAATGATGAAGGACCTCGGCTACGGCAAGGGCTACGCCTATGACCATGACAAGGATGGCGCCTTCAGCGGTGACAATTATTGGCCGGATGAAATGACACCACAGACGTTCTACGACCCCTCTCCCCGCGGCTTTGAATCGAAGATCCAGGAACGGCTTGCGTATTGGGATCGTTTGCGCGCCGAGAAAAACAAAGGCTGACGTTCACGTAAGGTCAGGCTGGACAGCGCCATAAGTTGCGCTAAGAAACCTTGTTATGACAGTCCCAGCTATTTTTGACCGCCTGCGTTTGCCGATCATCGGCTCGCCCCTTTTCATCGTTTCGGGTCCCGAACTCGTCATTGCCCAGTGCAAGGCGGGGATTGTTGGCTCCTTCCCGGCATTGAACGCGCGCCCGCAGGCGCAGCTTGATGAGTGGATCCATCAGATCACGGAAGAACTGGCCGCCTGGAACCGCGACAACCCAGATCGTCCGGCCGCGCCCTATGCCGTCAACCAGATCGTCCATAAGTCCAACAACCGTTGGGAAGAAGACATGGTGACCTGCGAAAAGTGGCAGGTACCCATTGTCATCACCTCGCTGGGGGCGCGCGAAGATCTGAATACCGCTGTCACGCGCTGGGGCGGCGTAACGTTGCATGACATTATTGATGACCGCTTTGCCCGCAAGGCGATTGAAAAGGGCGCGACGGGCCTCATACCTGTCGCTGTCGGCGCGGGTGGCCATGCCGGTCGCCTATCGCCATTCGCGCTGGTTCAAGAAATCCGTCAGTGGTTTGACGGGCCTGTTGCCCTGTCCGGCTGTATCGCGACCGGCGATGCTGTTCTGGCGGCCCAAGCCATGGGTGCCGATTTTGGCTATATCGGCTCGCCTTGGATCGCGACGGTCGAAGCGCGCGCGGACGATGGCTATAAGGGCGGTATCGTTGAGGGCCGTGCCTCTGACATTGTCTATTCTGACCTGTTTACAGGCGTCCATGGCAATTATTTGCGCCAGTCGATCGTCAACGCAGGGCTCGATCCCGACAATCTGCCCAAGGGTGACATCAGCACGATGAACTTCGGGTCGGGCGGCAATAGCGAGGCAAAGGCTTGGCGCGACATTTGGGGCTGCGGCCAAGGCATTGGCGCTGTCCACAAGGTGGAAACGGTCGCCGACCGGGTCGACCGGATGGAGCGCGAATATCTCGCCGCGCGGGAACGCCTGAAGCTCTAAGTCAGGCGGCCTTCGCCAGGTCCTTATCTTCCGAAAAGATATCCCACGCTGCCATGAACATGGCGGCGATGACTGGGCCTGTGATGAAGCCGTTGATGCCCATCACTCCAATGCCGCCCAAGGTGGAGATCAGCACGACATAGTCGGGCATACGTGTGTCCTTGCCAACCAGGATGGGCCGGAGGATGTTGTCGATCATCGAGATGACGAAGAAACCAACGAGCAGCAGAATAACCCCCCGTGTCACATCACCCGTGGCCAGCAGGTAAATGGCAACCGGAACCCAAACGAGACCGGTGCCAATGGCAGGCACCAGCGAAAGCATGCCCATCACCACACCCCAAAGAAGCGGCGCACGGATATCAAGAAAATAGAAGGTCAGGCCGCCGACCAGCCCCTGCACAATCGCGACAACAATGCTGCCCTTGATGGTCGCGCGGATGACCGTAATGAACTTTTCAAACAAGGCCCGACGCTTCTCCGGCGCCATGGGAATGCGGCTGCTGACAGTCTGCGCAATGGTCCGCCCGTCGCGCAGTAGGAAGTAAGTCAGGTAAAGCATGATGCTCAACCCAACGACAAAGCTAAAGGCGCTCTGCCCGACGTTCACGGCCTGCTCAGCGACCACACGCAGGCCGCTCGTCAGGAAGGCGGAGATGCGTTCCTCAAGCTTGCCTATGTCGGCCAGCGCATATTTGTCGATCGCCGCGAGTGCCGGCTCCGGTACGACGTGGCGCAGCGTTTCCAGCGTCACGCCGATATCCAACGGTTGCGTCTGCAGGGCCTGATAGGTCCCGATGGCTTCTTCAACCAGTAGCGAGCCAATGACCCCCGCTGGCACAATAACCATGGCGATGATGCCCACCAGCGTCAGCCCAGCGGCTGTGTTGCGGTGGCCGTTCAGGGCCTTGGCAAGCGCCGCATTGGCGGGGGCAAAAACAATCGCCGCCGTCAACGCCCAAAGGATGGCGCCATAAAAAGGCGAGGCGATCCAAGCCATTGCGACGGTCGCAACCGCCACAAAGCCTAGAAACACCCGTTGTTGAAACTGGTCCATATTCACCCGCGCCGACTGTGGTAGCCGCCTATATCACTAAGCAGGGGAAGGCCGTGCCGCAAGGTCGATGTTGTTGGCGCGCTATTCACTTGCCGTACCATGATAGAAATCATGCACCGCCTGAGCGACCGTCGCTGACACACCCGGCGCGCGTTGCAGATCCTCCAAGCTCGCCGCGCGGACGGCGCGGGCCGTGCCAAAGTGCATCAGCAGTGCCTTTTTGCGAGAAGGGCCGATGCCAGGAACCTCGTCCAACGGGCTGGAGGTGATCGCCTTGGCCCGCTTGGCCCGATGTGCGCCGATAGCGAAGCGATGCGCCTCATCGCGCAGGCGCTGCAGATAGAAGAGCACAGGTGCGTTGATCGGCAAGGTCATTTCCCGCCCGTCAGGGAAATGGAAGATTTCGCGGCCCGCATTCCGATCCGGTCCCTTGGAGACACCGACATAAGTTAGGTCTTCGATGCCCAGTTCATCCAGCACAGCCTTAACCGCGCTCACCTGCCCCTTGCCGCCGTCGATCAGGACCAGATCGGGCCACAAACCCTTATCCCGATCCGGATCCTCTTCCAGCGCACGACCGAAGCGCCGTTCCATCACTTCGCGCATCATGGCGAAATCATCGCCGGGCGCAGTTTCGGCACGCTTGATGTTAAACTTCCGGAACTGCCCCTTCTGGAATCCTTCCGGCCCCGCCACCACCATCGCGCCCAGAGCATTGGTGCCCTGAATGTGGCTGTTATCGTAGATCTCGATCCGCTGCGGCGGCTCAGCCAAGTCGAACAGATCGGCGACTTCGCGCAGCAGCTTGCCTTGCGTCGTGCTCTCGGCAAGGCGCCGGTCCAGCGCCTCGACCGCATTGCGTGTCGCTTGATCGACCAGCCGCTTGCGATCCCCCCGTTGGGGCATCTGCAATTCCACCTTGCGGCCCGCCTTCTCCGAAAAGGCCTCAGCCAGAAGTTCGCTATCCGGCAAGACCCGGTCGAGCAGGATGGTTCGTGCGGGCGGCACATCCTCATAGAATTGGGCGAGGAAGCTGGAGAAAATCTCCGCTTCCTCCAGTTCGCTGGTGTGCGTGGGGAAGAAGGCGCGGTGCCCCCAATTCTGACCGCCACGAATGAAGAACGCCTGAATACCGACCTGCCCGGACTTCGACGCCAGCGCGAAGATGTCAGCATCGCCCAACCCTTCGGCATTGATCGCCTGACTGCCCTGAATGAAGGTCAGCGCCTTTAGCCGGTCCCGAAGGACAGCCGCCTGCTCAAAATCAAGCGCTTCGGCAGCACCTTCCATCTCTTTGGCGAGCTTGACCTGCACCTCGGTGGACTTCCCGCCCAGAAACGCCTTCGCATCAGAGACCAGATCGTCGTAGCGCTTCTCGTCAACCCGCCCGACGCACGGCGCTGAACAGCGCTTGATTTGATAGAGCAGACAGGGACGGTCCCGATTGTTGAAGAAGCTGTCCGTGCAGGACCGCAGCAGGAACAGCTTTTGCAGCGCGTTGAGCGTGGTGTTGACCGAACCGGCGCTGGCAAAGGGGCCATAGTAATTCCCCTTGGCACGCCTTGCCCCGCGATGCTTTTGGATGCGTGGGAAGGCATGGTCCGACCGCAACAGAATGAAGGGAAAGCTTTTGTCATCGCGCAGCAGCACGTTATACGCCGGCCTGTAGCGCTTGATAAGTTGCGCCTCGAGCAGCAGCGCCTCTGCCTCACTATTGGTCGTGACGATGGTCATGCTGCGCGTCTGCGCGACCATGCGGCGCAGGCGATTGGGTAGCCGCTCCACCTGCGTATAGTTCGTCACCCGGTTCTTGAGCGCCTTTGCCTTGCCGACATAGAGCACATCCCCGCGCGCATCATACATGCGATAGACGCCCGGCTTGGACGGCAGCGTCTTGAGCACATTGCGGATGGCCGCAACGCCCGCCTCCAGGTCGGGCTGATTGGCGGCCCCGCGCACCGTATAGGCTGCGCGCTCCTCATTGAAACGATCTGGAGAATTGGGCGTGGACATGCGAGGCGACTAAGATCAACTTGTGTTGGAATAAGAAGCAATTGGGGGACAATAGATGCAACTGGCTGGCAAGACCATATTGTTGACGGGCGGAACAGACGGAATTGGGAAGGAACTCGCGCACCAGCTGCGCGCAAAGGGGGCGACCGTCATCGTGACGGGTCGCAATGCGGACCGCATCGCGGCAATGCAAGCCGATGGTTTTGAGGTGATCGCGGTAGACCTCTCCCTGCCCAAAGGCATTGATGCCGTGATCGACGGGATCGGAAGTCACGCACCCGACATCCTCATCAACAATG
>CAJBSR010000054.1 GCA_903958285.1 uncultured Sphingomonadales bacterium | reverse complement strand
CGTATCGACGTCAAGGTGCGTGGCCTAACGCGTGCGGGGCTCGCGCTGGCCTCCAAGCCGATTGACCTTGCGGTGATTGCAAGCTTTGGCGGATCGCGGGCTGGCGCGCGGCTGGTTGCCGCCTCAGGTGGCCAGACCATCGGGCGGGGGCAGATTCAGCTTAACGGCCTTGGGGGCGCGGCTGCCCTAACCAACCAGATCGCCAACGCAAATTTGGTCGGCCAGTTGCGCTTCAATGGCGATGCCGGAACGCTGTGGCGCCTCACCGGCATTTCCACTTTTGATCTGTCGGGCAATGTCGCCATCGGTGCGGATATGGGGGGCACGCTGTCCAACCCTGTCATCCGCGGCTCGGTGCGCACGGCCTCCGCGCGCGTCGAAAGTGCAGCGGCGGGCATGGTGCTCACCGGGGTTGCTGCGAACGGGCAGTTCAACGGATCCCGTCTGGTGCTCAACAGCTTTTCCGCCACTGCGGGCAAAGGCGGGCGGCTGACCGGCACAGGCACAATCAGCTTTGCGTCCGGCGCACCTGGCATCGACCTGTCGGTGCAGGCGGAGTCGGCAACACTGATCGCCCGGGACGATCTGGGGGCCACAGTCACCGGCCCCTTGCGCATTCAATCTGAAGGGAATGGCGGCCTGATCAGCGGCAATGTCCGGGTCGATCGCAGCAGCTATGTGCTGGGGCAAAGTGCTGTTGCCACCTCCGTTCCCCGATTGCGCGTGCGGGAGATAAACAGCGGCGCCGATGTGCAGGTCGCAGCCGTGCCCACACAGCCCTGGCTGCTCGACATCAAGGCCAATGTGCCGGGGCGCATGATGGTGACGGGGCTTGGCCTCGACAGCGAATGGCGCGGCGACTTGGCCGTCACAGGCTCGATCCTGTCCCCTGCGATTCTCGGCTCGGCTGAGGTGGTCCGCGGTGGCTATGAATTTGCTGGACGGCGCTTTGAGCTGGAACGCGGCGTCATCCGGTTCCGGGGGGAAAGCCCGCCCGACCCGATCCTCGACATCGTCGCCCAAGGCGACACACAGGGACTGAGCGCGACCATCCGTGTTGGCGGCACCGGGCAGAAGCCGGAGATCACCTTTGCCAGCGTGCCCGCATTGCCGCAGGAAGAATTGCTGTCCCGCCTGTTGTTCGGCACGTCGATCACCAACTTGTCGGCGCCAGAAGCGCTGCAGCTGGCGGCAGCCGTTGCCTCAATGCGTGGTGGGGCAGGTCTCAACCCGATCAACGCTTTGCGACAGGCCGTGGGGCTGGACCGGCTGCGCATCCTGCCTGCGGATACGACGACGGGCCAGCGCACGTCCATTGCCGCGGGTAAATACATCTCCCGCCGCGCCTTTGTGGAGATCATCACCGACGGTGCCGGCTATTCGGCCACGCGCGCCGAGTTTCAGGTGACGCGCTGGCTGTCGATCCTGTCCACCGTGTCGTCCGTCGGGCGACAAAGTGCCGCTGTCCGCATCTCCAAAGATTATTGATAATCGCTCGCATTAGCATTGACAGTCCCGAACATGGGAGCGTAGGAAAAGCTTAGATGGCCATCTTCAACCACCGCTTCAGCCTTTGGGTCCTGCTCGCGCTTCCAGCCGTCGCGATGCTGTCGGGCTATGGCCGCGGGTCCGTCGAGGCGATGGATCTGCTGCATCCCTCGGGTGAAATGTCGGCCCGGCTGATGATTATCGCGATCGCCATTAGCCCGCTGATCAGTGTCCTCGGGCCGCGCAAATGGCTGCAATGGATGGCCGCGCGGCGGCGTGCACTCGGCGTCGCTGCCTTTGCCTATGCCCTTTTGCACCTTGTCTTCTACGTCATCGACATGGGCAATATGGCCGACATGGTCGCAGAGGCGCTGGCACCGGGAATATGGACAGGCTGGGCTGCATTCATCCTGATGATGGTGCCCGCCCTTCTCAGCAATGATGCATCCATGCGGGCGCTCAAGGCACAATGGAAAAGGCTGCAGCGTCTGGTGTATCCTGCTGCCATCCTGACCTTGCTGCACTGGATTTGGGTGCACAATAATCTTGGCCCCGCACTGGTTCACTTCATACCCCTGGCACTGATCGTGGCGCTGCGGGCTTTCAAATCCTTCCCCCAAGCCAAACAAGGAGCATGACGATGCGTACTCTCTCCCTTCTCTCTCTTGCCGGAGCCGCCGCGCTCGCGGCCATCGCGACACCGGCCTCCGCCACCGGCGCGATCAAATGTCAGGCCGGTCCTGCCTCCAGCTGGAAAACGCAGGACGCGCTGAAGGCCAAGCTGATCAAAGAAGGCTGGCAGGTGCGCAAGACCAAGCCCGATGGCGGCTGCTATGAAGTTTACGGCACCACGCCCGAAGGGGACCGCGTGGAAGCCTATTTCCATCCGGTGACGTTGGAGAAGCTTTACGTCGCCCGGCGCGGCGAAGTCTTGTTCCGCAAACAAGGCTATTGAGGCAAAGAAAGGGGGCCGGAGATGTGCATCTCCGGCCCCCTTTTTACCCCCATTTGGAATGCGTGGCCAATCAGGCAGTGACGCGGACCATATCCGACCCGCGACGGCGCATGGCGCTGCCGACCAGACCGAAACCTGCCAGCATCATGGCCCAAGCCGCAGGTTCAGGGACGCCCGTTGGGACGCCCGAGGCAGAGCCGCCGGTAATCTGCAATGCGCGTGAGTTGATGCCCTGATAGCGCACCGAGAAGTCTGAGAGGATCAGCTTCGCCGGCAGGTTGGCGAAGTTGAGGTTGAACGTGCCGCTGGACGATGCGCCGATCGCCAGACCATTGCTGGCACCCGTGCAATTGTTCGTCGGACCGGTGTCCTTGAAGCAGACGTCAATGTTCGCGAGCCCGTTCGGCTGGTTGCCGCTGGCAATGACATTGAACAAATCGCCCACACCAGTGCTCACGCCGGCGACATTCGGATCGGTATTGAAGCCGAAGATTGTCAGGCGGGCCGCATCAATTGGTGCGCCTGATGTGTTCGTCATGGTGTAGCTGAACTTATACGTCGCGCCGACCGTGCCCAGAAAATTGAAGGCGATAGTGGACTTTAAGCCGGGGGTTGCGGGTGCATTATTGCCCGAAAACCCATTGTAACTATTCGTCCATGAGAACGGATCAGTCGCGTCTAGCGAAACCGTTTTCGCGGCACCGACGCCGCTGACGAATGAAGCCGCTTGAGCGTGGCCAGAAAACGCGACCAGCGCCGCTCCTGCAAGGAGCACATGAGAGTACTTTAACATGGCTTTCAGCCCCCAAAAAGTTGGAACGTTATATTCTGGTTTCGCGACCCT
>CAJBSR010000053.1 GCA_903958285.1 uncultured Sphingomonadales bacterium | reverse complement strand
TCGTCAATGCGGATTGGGACGCAGCCACAGGCCAGCTGAGCAGCTATGCCAAAGGACGCGGCCTCGGCGATTGCGGCAGTGCTGAGACTTATACGTGGGACGGCTCGAAATTTCGGCTCTTGTCCAAGATTGCGATGGAAGAATGCCGGGGCGTGATCGACTGGATCCCTGTCTGGCAAGCCATCGCCCAGACCCGCAAATAAGCGACGTCTAGCGCGAAGCGCCCGGCTTCCAGAGAATGTCCGTTGCCCCTTGATCGTTGGCGTGGCGTGCGGCCACGAAGAGCCAATCCGATAGGCGGTTAATATACCGCTGTGCTTCGGGGTTGAGCGGCGCTGCGCGATTGGCGTGCACCATCGCACGTTCAGCACGACGGGCGACCGACCGCGCGACGTGAAGCGCACAGGCAAGTGGAGACCCGCCCGGCAGAATGAAGCTGGCAAGCGGCGCCATGACCTCATTCATCGCATCGATTTCATGTTCGAGCCTTGCCGTCTGGCTGGCCACGATCCGCAGCACCATTTCCGATGGCGCGAAATCCTCTCCGGGCGTGGCCAGATCGGCACCCAGATCAAACAAATCATTCTGAATCATGCGAAGACGATCGAGATCAATGCCCGCCGCATGTTGCGCGGCGGCACCGATCAGGCTGTTCAACTCATCGACATCGCCAATCGCCGCAATGCGGCCCGAATCTTTGGGGGTACGGCTGCCATCGACCAGGCCGGTCGTACCGTCGTCGCCGGTCCTTGTGTAGATTTTGGTTAGCTTGACCAAGGGTTAGCCTCGCGACGAGGCAAGAAGGACCACTACAATCAGGATGGCCACCGCCTGAAAGATTACGCGGTGCATCATCGCCTTGTTCTGCTTCACGCTTGACGCGCTGGGGCCAACCCCATCCCCTTTCAGATCTTCCTCAGTGGTTTTCAGAAAGGCAACCACGCCACGCACCAGCGCCACCACAGTGGCGATCATGGCCGCAACGAGAAGCAGGATCAGAAATGTGTTTCCCATAATGTTTACTCATAGACTGGCCTTGTCAGCGGGCAAAGCATTTCATGCATGTGTCCTGACGGCTCGCTAATGCGCCCTTAGTCCAAAAAGCAAAACCCGTCCGGAAGGACACCTGCCCGCAATAGGGCAACAATTGCCTCCGGTTTGACGCCATCTGCCCGCATCGCCGCGAGCGTGGGCGCATTTTTGCGCTTTGCGAGCCGTATGCCCGCAGCATCCCCGATGAGCTTATGGTGATGATAGGCGGGCGGGCGAATATCGAGAATGTACTGGATCAGCCGATGGATGTGCGTTGAGTCAAAGAGATCGCGGCCACGCACCACATCGGTGACGCCTTGCCAGTCATCGTCCACAACGACGGCGAGATGATAAGCAGCCGGCGCATCCTTCCGAGCGATCACAACGTCACCAAGCCTTTCTGGCGTTGCTTCGACCTCACCTGCATCTGCATCGATCCATGTGAGATAGCCTGATCGGCGCACCGCCTCCGCCACATCAAGCCGCCAGCTAAATGGACGTCCGTCACCTGGGTCGCGCCGCCCCTTGCAGGTGCCGGGATAGACCGGCTGCGCGTCACCCTGAGGCGCATCGATATTGGCCGCGATCTCGGTCCGAGTACACCAACACCGGTACGCCAACCCTTGCGCCACGATTCGGTCGAGGGCGGCGACGTAAGCCGCCTGCCTGTCAGACTGGAACACCACGTCCGTGTTCCAGTTCAACCCTAGCCAGCGCAAATCCTCATAGATGCCGTCCACATGTTCGGGTCGGCACCTTGTCTGATCGATATCTTCGATCCGCAGCAGAAAACGCCCTTCCCCCGCCTGCGCCAGGTCGTGCGCACGCAGGGCCGAGTAGGCATGGCCAAGGTGCAAGCGCCCGGTGGGGCTGGGCGCAAAGCGGGATGCAGATTTCGTGATCATTTGCCCCCTTGACCCCAACATGTTGTAGATGCAGTCATTATCATGCAATCTTTACCTGCAAGGGAGGAGCGCAAGAAGGGGAACGTGACAACCATGTACCATCCCGATCTCATTCGCCATCCGGATAGTTGCCCGGCGCTGGTGCTGAATGCAGATTTTACGCCCTTGTCTTACTATCCGCTGTCGCTGTGGCCATGGCAGACCGCCGTCAAGGCGATGTTTCTCGATCGCGTGGATGTCGTTGCCCATTATGAGCGCGAAGTGCGAAGTCCCACCGCGCGGTTGCAGTTGCCCTCCGTCATTGCGCTCAAGCAATATGTGCGGCCTTCGGCCCACCCTGCCTTTACCCGATTCAACCTTTTCCTGCGGGACCGCTTCCTGTGCCAATATTGCGGTTCCCCCAAAGACCTGACGTTCGACCACATTGTTCCTCGCGCCCAAGGTGGCCGCACAACATGGGAGAATGTGGCGACCGCCTGTTCGCCCTGCAATCTTAGAAAAGGCGGCCGCACGCCGCGTGAAGCCGGAATGCGCCTGATGCACACAGCGCATTGCCCGACGACCTGGGAACTTCAGGAACATGGGCGCAGCTATCCGCCCAACTACCTGCACGAAACTTGGCGAGACTGGCTGTATTGGGACATTGAACTGACGCCGTGACGCGCGATGCGCTTACTTGGTGTGGTAGGGGTTTTTGCCGCCACGCAGCGTGAGCCGGACCGGAACAGCACCAAAGCCCAACTCGCTCCGAATGCCATTCACCAGATAGCGGCGATAGCTTTCCGGCAGGTCTTCAACCCGGTTCCCAAACACGACAAAGCTCGGCGGACGCGTTTTGATCTGTGTGATGTAGCGCAGCTTAGCGCGTTTTCCGCCCGGTGCCGGCGGTGGATTTTTCTCAACCGCGCGCTCAAACCAGCGATTGAGCTGGCCCGTCGACACACGCTGGCTCCAAGCCTCGCGCACTTCGAACGCCACTTCGAGAATCTGGTCGATGCCTTTTCCGGTCGCGGCTGAAATTGTAATCAGTGGCACGCCCCTCACTTGTGCGAAACCTTCGTCGAGCGCCTTGCGTATGCCTTGGAATAACGCGCTGCCCTGCTCAACCGTGTCCCATTTGTTGAGGACAACAATCATCGCCCGGCCTTCAGAAAAGATCTGATCCGCGATGCGAAGGTCCTGTGCTTCCAACCCGCGCGTGGCGTCGAGCAGAAGGACGACGACTTCGGCAAAATCGATGGCGCGCTGTGTGTCGGCTGCTGACAAGCGTTCCAGCTTGTCTTCAACCTTGGCCTTACGACGGAGCCCAGCTGTGTCGATCAAGCGTACGGGTCTGTCTTTCCATTCCCAGTCAATGCTTATCGAGTCGCGCGTGATGCCGGCTTCCGGGCCGGTGATCATGCGGTCTTCACCGAGCAATTTGTTGACGAGCGTAGACTTGCCGGCATTCGGACGCCCGACGATGGCCAGCTTCAGCGGGCCATTTTCTTCTTCATCGTCTTCAACGTCGACGACATTCTCGTCTTCGTCCTTTTCGATGTGCGGCAATAGTGCTTGGAACAGATCATCCATGCCTTCGCCATGTTCGGCGCTGAATGGAATGGGATCGCCCAAGCCGAGGTTATAGCATTCCAGAACGCCGGACTCTCCGGCGCGACCTTCGCACTTGTTGGCGAGGATAACGACAGGCGTCGACAGGCTGCGCAACCAGTTGGCGATTTCCGAATCCAGCGGGGTAACACCTGCTCGCGCGTCGATCACGAAAAGTGCGACATCGGCATGGCGTGCCGCCGACTCGGTCTGCATCCGCATCCGGCCGGGGAGCGTCTGCTCATCCTCGTCTTCAAAACCGGCCGTGTCGACGACACGGAATTCGAGGCCGATCAGATTGGCGTCGCCTTCGCGCCGATCACGCGTGACGCCGGGCCGATCGTCGACAAGCGCAATGCGCTTGCCAACCAGCCGGTTGAACAATGTTGATTTACCGACATTGGGCCGCCCGATGATGGCGACCACGGGGAGCGCGGAGGCCATCTCCAAAGCTCCCTTAACGCCAGGCGGTCAGGCGACCGTCATTTGTGAGAATGAACAGCGTACCGTCCGCTACCAAGGGTGACAGCAGCACGGGGCCACCCGCCTTCGTCGTTGACTGCACCGTTCCATCTGCGGGTGACACATTGACCAACTGCCCTTGCGAGCTGGCAAGGATGAGGCGGTCGCCTGCGAGAACTGGGCCCGACCAGCTGATCGGGTCCTTCTTCTTTGCTTCCTTGCGATAGCGGGGAAGCTGGGTTGCCCAACGCACCTTGCCGCTGCCACGCGCGATGCACAGCAGGCGGGCATCGTCGGTGACCACAAATACCCATTCACCAGAGACCCATGGCGTTGAAATGCCGCCAACGTTGATTTCCCAAAGGCGCTGACCGGTAACCAGTTCCAGACTGACCATGCGGCCACCCTTGCCCACCGCAAACACACGACCGCGATCAATGACCGGGCTCGCGTCAATGTCAGACAGAGCAGACACCGATGTCGAAATGCTCGTGCGCGTCAGGGCGTCTGCCCAAAGGACACGGCCGTTTTCATAACGATAGGCGTTGAGTTCACCTGACGAGAAGCCGGCGACAACTGTGCCCTGCGCAATGGCAGGGGCTGCCACGCCAAAAACGCCGGTCAATTCCGTCGCTCCGGCTTCGGTCCATTCCACCGATCCATCACTCGCCTTCAACGCGAAGATCTGGTTATCGGAACTCATGGCATAAACATTGCCGTTGCCGAACGAAGGCGAACCGCGCAGCGGGCCGCCCGGGCGCTTTTTCCAGATGACACTGCCGTCAGTGGCTTTCAGCGCCGCGACGTCGCCAAGACCATTGGTCGCATACAAAACGTCACCTTCGACGCTCACGCCGCCGCCCCAAGCGGCCTTGCGGTCCTTGCCATCGACACCGAAGCTGACAGTCCAAACATCCTTGCCGGATTTCACATCAAAAGCGTGAATACGGGCCGCCGTGTCCATGACGTAGATGCGGCCAGCCGCAACAACGGGAGGCGACGCCAACCGCACCTTCTTGCTGGTCCCGCTGATCGAGACCGACCAAACTTTTCCGAGAGCCTGCGGCAGAGCCAGATGCTCCATCGACTTGGCGCCATTGCCGCCGGGCTGCGCCCAACTGTCATTGGGCTGTGCGGGCGGCAAAAGCACCGACACGTCGGCAAGCGCAGGATCTGGCTCGGCAGCTGCCTCTGATGTCAGGATAGCAACGCGTTGACCCAAAACAGGGGTCTTGGGCTTTTTGGAGCCGCCACCGAACACGCCGCAACCGGCAACCGCCAGCAGGACAGGCGCGAGGATCAGCGCCCTGCCGAATTTGCCCGACAGTCTTTTCATCATTGTTTTCCTTGATTGGCAGCGCCCGTCACGCGCGCATTGAGCGAAGCCGCCATGTTGGCTGCGCGACCACGGATCGTTTCGGGCACATTTTCATCGGCCGCAATATCCGCAAACATCTTTGCTGCAGGCTGAACGCGGTTCTTTTTCAAATATGCGATCGCTACCATTTCACCTGCGCTACCAAACCAAGGGTTGCCCTTGATGGCGAGCGGGGAAAGGCGCGAAATCACTTCGTCCGGCGCCAAACGGTCATATTGCACAGACGTCTGGCGCACGAGCGCGAGATCTCGCCAAGGCGCTGGAATGTTCTGATCCTTCGCAATTTGGCCGTAAAGCTTCGCTGCGCCCTCAAGATCACGCTTCTGAAGCAGAAGCGCCGCATCTGTCAGCATTGCCGTCGCGCGATTGCCTTCATTCGGGGATGCCATGAGCGGCGCCAGCGCCTTGCGGGTTCCCGCATCATTGCCCGTCGTTGCCTTGCGCAACGCGTCATCCAGCTGCTCGCTCTCCAGGCTGGCCGCCTTGAACTGCCGATCCTGCCAGACAAGCCATCCCGCCAACGCCGCGAGCCCGAGGCCGATGCCAGCGATGATCCAGCGACCGTAGCGCTTCCAGAACCCTGTCAGCTGGTCGCGACGAAGCTCCTCATCGACTTCCCGCAGGAAGCTGTCTTCGGTCGTATTGATGGGCGGCAGCGCCAAAACGTATCTCCCAAGAGCAAAGCGTAGCCTCCCTTAGCCGCGCACCGGGCAGAGGGGAAGCGCCTACGCGCAGGTCAGGCCTTGTAGATTTGTTCCGCCCCGGGGAAGCTGCGGCTACGCACTTCCTTGGCATATTGCTCAACCGCTTCGGCAACAAAGCTGTGCATACCGCCATAGCGCTTCACGAACTTTGGCGTCCGCTCGAACAGACCAAGCATATCTTCGGTCACAAGCACCTGCCCATCGCATTGCGCGGAGGCGCCAATGCCGATGGTCGGGCACTTGACCTTCTG
>CAJBSR010000052.1 GCA_903958285.1 uncultured Sphingomonadales bacterium | reverse complement strand
GTCGCTGCGGCCAGCATCACCATTCGCAGATTGGCGTCTGCATGCCCGGCAAGAGCCAGCTTTTCAGACCATCGGCCGCCGGCCAATGATCCGAGGCTGCCGCACAGCAGGTAAATCATGCCAAGCCAAAACCCTGCCTCAGCAGGCGTCAGCCCGTGGGAGCGGATCAGCAGCGTGGGATACCAGCCGGTGATTCCATATCCATAAATGCCGAAAGACGCAGAGCTCAAATGAATCGCCAGAAACGCGCGGCGATGTGCCCAAAAATATTGGAGTACGGTGGCAAGGCTAGGCATCTGCCGAGCCTGCCCGTCGCTGCCGGTGCGCCTGTCCGGTTCTTTGATGACAGCAACAAGGCCTGCGATAAGCGCGCCGGGCAGGGCAACCGCAACAAAGACCAGTTGCCATGGCTCCATGCTGCCCAAAAAAGGCAACGTTTGCGTGCCAGCCCGGCCCATGGCAGCGACGACGGAACCGCCAACCATCAGTGCCACGCCGCCACCTATGGTAATGCCCAGCGTGTAGATTGACATGGCGCGTGCCAGCCGATGCGCCGGGTAGGCGTCGCTCAGATAAGAATGGACGGACGGTGACAAGGTCGCTTCGCCGACGCCGACGAAAAGCCGGGCTAGGAACAGCGCGGCAAAGCTTCCGGCAAGGCCACAAAGTGCGGTTGCGATGCTCCATGTCACCACCCCGCCGATGATGAGCGTTTTGCGCGACATCCGATCCGCCGCCAGCCCGAAGGGAATGCCAGCGATTGCGTAAAGCAGCGCGAAGGCCGCGCCCTGCAACAAGCCCATCTGCAGGTCGCTCAAGCCAAGGTCCTGACGGATCGGATCGACCATCAAGCCAAGGATCTGACGGTCCACAAAGGACAGGATATAAGCTGCCAGAAAGACCGCGAGCGCCAAATTGGCTTGCCGCAGGCTTATCCCGTGGCGCGCTGTCGCCGCGCTTGCCTGATCCATAAAGCCCCCCCCGGCCGTGTTTTTGCGATGAAGATGGCAGCCCGCAAAGCTGTCGACCGCGTGGGCCTTAGCTGTTGTTTTCCAACGGCGCGTTCGCACGATCAAGATTTGCGATTTCCGCACGGTACAGGGCCATCCCCTTGGCGAGCATGAAGGCCATGATCGGCAGGAAGATCGCCCCAGTGAGTGCGATCGAATAGCGAAGGGCCTGTTCATCGCCGAAAACAAAATCCGTGAACGCGGCAATGATGGATGAGCCGAAGCCCAGACCGATCAAGTTGACCGCGAGCAGCGTCAGCGCTGTCACCTGGCCCCTAAGCCTGTTGGGGGTTACATCCTGAATGGCGGTCAATATCACGCCTTGAGATGCCTGACCCACCAGCGTGCCCACTGCCATGAAGGTGAGGGCCAAGGTTGCAGTCGGCATCAGCGGCCCGACAACAAGGGGCAAGGCTTTGACGCAAGTCGCAACGAACATGATACGCAGATTGCTGTCCACGGTGCCGCGGCGCTGCAGAACGCCGGACAGCCAGCCCCCGGCCAACGTGCCAACGGTGCCGCACACTAGCATCAATGTGCCGTAGTAAAAGCCGACATCCATCGCACTCATGCCGTAGGTTCGGATGAGGAACGTGGGATACCACAGAGATGTGCCGATGGAGAGAAGTCCCGACAACGCCGTCACGCCCATCAGGATGGAATAGAGCTTCCACCGGTGTTTGAGATAAGCGATCACCTGCCGGATAGGAACGACGGCATCTTTTCCGATGCCTCCGCTTTCGCGGCGGCCGGGGTCCCGAATGGAGGCGACAAGAATCGCGATGAAAATGCCGGGCGCGCCTACGGCAATGAAGACCAGTTGCCACGGTTCAAAACCCGAAAACAGGCCCCATCCAGACATGTCTGTTGTCGTAAAATAGTTGAGCAGAATCCCGCCCAGAATAAGAGCGAGCCCGCCGCCAATCGGATAACCGATGGCGTAGAAGCTGATTGCCAATGCCCGTTTGTCTTTGGGAAAATAATCGCTGATCAGCGAATAGGCCGAAGGGCTGAGGGTCGCCTCTCCAACGCCAACGCCGACGCGGGCGAGGAACAGCATCGAAAAGTTTTTGGCAAGGCCGCAACACATAGTCATGGCGGACCATAGGATTATTCCCCAGACGATCAGCCTGGGGCGCCGCGGGCTGCCATCCACCATCCGGCCGACCGGCAAGGCGGCAACCGAATATAAGAGCGCGAAGGCAAAGCCCTGCAGCAAACTGATCTGGAAGTCTGACAACTGCATGCTGGCCTTGAGCGGCACCACAAGTAAGGTGAGGATGCGCGCATCAATCGCGCTGAATGCGTAGGCAACAAACAGGACGGCAACGACATACCAGCGATAGGGCGCGGATACCTGCGATTGGTCGGGGCTGACCGCGCCCTTGGGGTTCATCAGGCCTTACCAGGCTGACGGCGGGTCAAGCCGCGCTAATATGTTGTTCATCCGATCCCTTAACATGGCGTCGCCTGTTTCACTTTCCGGCAAGAGCCAAAACCGCCCAGCTTTTACCCCATCCACCGCAAAGTCTGCCACCTCTTCGGGCTCTGTCAAAGAGATTTTGAGGCCGGTCTTCTCAACAAGTTCCTGCATGGTGCGATAGGCGACCTCGCGGCTTGCCCCTTCGGCATAGTCATCCGGCCGCACCAGATTGGACGCCATGATCGATGTATTGACGGTATTCGGGCCGGGGAACAGGATGGCCGCACGAATTTTCCCACCTTCGCGCAGAAGCTGCTGGTGCAAAACCTCGGATATGCTCGTCACTGCGGCCTTGCTTGCCGCGTAAATGGGCGTGTTGGGAAGCGAGCGCAGGCCACCGTTTGACGATGATGTGTTGATTACCACGCCGTCTTCGCCAGACGCCAGCATGCGCGGCACAAAGGCCTTGATGCCGTGCACCACCCCCAAAACATTGACGTCCATGCCCCATCGCCAGTCGTTCAGGGGCAGCGTCCAGATCTTTCGATTTGCCTCGCCCAGCCCAACGCCTGCATTGTTGAATAACAGGTGCACGCAGCCAAAACGGGCGAACATGGTGTCCGCCAGCTGCTCAACAGCGTGTTCCTTTGTGACGTCGGCGACCAGACCCGCTTCCGCGCCGATATCGGCGACGGCGACGTCCAGCTTGTCTTGGTCAATATCGCACAGGATGACGCGGCAGCCCTCTCGGACCAGCCGCGCACCTATTGCTTTGCCTACACCGCTTGCGCCGCCTGTAATCAGGGAGATTTTTCCGTTGAGGTCGTTCATGCAGGTCAGGACTGGCCAGAGGCGTCGAGAACAAGGCCCGTGTTCTGCGGATCGTCAAATCGGCCGACCCATTGATGGGCAATCCACTCACCGGGAACGGTGCGCAAAATCTGCCCACCTGTCACGGTGGAGCCTTCCACATATTCCATGTTGAGGATGCGCTTGACCGGAAGGTCGACGAGCGGATCATAAGCGGATTCTGCCAGCGTGATGACGCCCGTCATATCGGCCCGCTTATTGTAATTGCGTTCCCAGTTCAGGCGCGTGAGAAACACATCGCCATCAAAGGTATTGGGATCGGTAATGCCCTGCAATGCCTTGTAGCAGAACAGATGTTCCTTGAACTGCTTGGGGTTTGCATTGTCGGCCCCGATTTCCCCTTCGATGGTGAAATAGGTTATGCCGTGGCGTGAACAGGTCGCGGTCACCTTGTTGCCATCCTTGACAAAGCTTGTCGTTGCGATCTTCTTCGGTTCGCCGAAGCGCTCGCGCCCGCCGGTGACGACGCTCTCGCCTTCCATTGCCATATGGAAACAATAAGCGCCGGGCGTGCCTTCAAAGCTGCAGTTCAAACCCACTGTGAGCGCACCGATTTCTACTGTTCGTTCTGCTGTGACGTGCATCGCAACATGGGCCATTTGCAACCAAACCTCGGGGCGATCAGCCGCTTCGAGAGGCTTGGGAAGCAGCGCTGCATAGACATCGGCATCGGTTTCATAGGTGGCGCGAATGGAACGCACTGTATTATTGAGGCCACCTGCTGCCCGCGCGGACGAGTTTCCACGCACATATCTCAGACGTTTCATAGCAAATCTCTCCATATATTTATTTAGTAATATTGAACTGTGATGATTTCCGAAAATAAATTGGCCGAGTGGTATTGGCATTTAAGTTTTTTTCAGACGTAGAATTGTTCAAAATATTTCCGGAACTTCAAGATCGGGCCGTCGCCATCGCAGAGAAGTGGCTGGGCGCGATGGATTTTCTTGTGCCAAATCGGAATATCGCCTTCCACGCCCGTTTGCCCGGTCGTTGATGCAATTGCGGCCTTTATGGCCTTGTCTTCAAAGGAGCCTGGCTCGACAACCGGGTGGGTGAAGCAGAAGCGCAGTTCGCATTCATCCGCTTCCACTGGGGTCACCAGCACTTGCAGCGCGAGCGTGACCACTCCTGTGAGATGGGTTGTCTTCTGGCCGGCGCCGTTCTGCACGGTCTGGACAGTCGACGGGATAACCTTTGTCTGCCCGTCTGGTAGCGTCATAGTGCGTTCGCCAAAGGCGGCAGAGCGTCGCATATGCCCCTCGTAGCTGGTCTGGCCCTCTGGCACGGCGTTCATCTTGTGAACGAATTCAAAGTGAGCCACGTCGACGCCATTTTCAGCGATTTCCTGGGGATTGCTGCCAAAACGCCATTCCCGGCGGGTTGCAGCTGCCCAGCCCGGTTCTGTAAATTCCGGCACTGTCAGCACCTCAAATGAAGGCGCCTCGCCGGCCGGGTGATACCAGCCCCAGATGACACCATTCGCTTCTGTAACTGGGTAAGGGCCGGCCACGGGCTCGCGTTTGCAAATGGGCGGAAATGCCTTGGCATAAGGAATGTCGACGCAGAACCCATCGGGTCGAAAGGCCCAGGCGTGGAACGGGCAGCGTAACGCATCGCCATCCACTACGCCGCCTTCGCCGAGATGGGCGCCCATATGCGGGCAATAGGCGTCAAGCAGACCAGCTACGCCGCTTTCGTTGCGGAATAGCACCAGATCTCGGCCGAAATAATGCAAAGATCGGACGTCCCCCGGATGCAAATCATCGGAATAGGTGACAAAATACCATCCATAAGGGATGCCCATTGGAAACCGTTGCACTGCAGGCATGCGATCGACCCTCTCCCTTGTGAGCGCTTGGCTCTTCCAAGGTAGATATTAACAGCCGGTCCGGCGAGGGAAAGGCTGCCTAAGACGACGGACTGTTTACACAGCGGCGTTAATCGATCGAGGGCGAGAAAGTACCCGGCACTAATCCTGGCGACATCCAAGGTCGGACTTTGATTTCGGTGTTGTAGCGGCTAGTCAGGTAATCAATGAACGCGCGCGTCGCACTCGGCATGATGCCGGGTGGAAACACCACTCGAACTTCCTTGTCGTGGAACGTCCATTCGTCGCTTGAATAGACTAGGCTGCCGTCGTTCAGATCCTGACGAACAACGCTGATCGGCAGATGGGCAAGGCCCAAACCACGCCGTGCGGCCCACCGCAGAGCGACGCCGCTGTTGCTGCTCCAGTTGCCATGGGCGCGCACGGAGAGGCCGTCGTTAAAGTGGAACTGTCCGCTCAGATCCGTCAAGCAATTGTGGTTGCTAATATCCTCCGGAGACGAGGGCCAGCCATGACGTGCGATATAGTCCGGGGAGGCGCACAAAGAATAGGAAAGGTAGCCAAACAGCTTCGCGCGCATTGAAGAGCTAGGCAGAGAGCCGTAGCGGATGGCGAGATCGAAATTATCTTCGGCCAGATCGGCTTCGCGCAGATAGGCGATGGCCTGCACCGAGATATCGGGGTGCATTTG
>CAJBSR010000051.1 GCA_903958285.1 uncultured Sphingomonadales bacterium | reverse complement strand
TGCCTCTTAGCCACACTCTATGCGTTTAGAATTGTAGGAATGACAAAGAGATAGAAGCGAAACCGAGGGGAGCTTCGCAGTTCGATGACCCCATTTTCCTCCCGCACCAGCCCCGACCGTAAAATCCGCCAACATGGAAATATATGGCGTGTTTTTACAACCAATATAGTTGATTCAAGTCAAATGATGGCCGATACTCCATCCCTATAGTCGCATGGGGAGATGGAAAAGTTGACCAAGCTCATTTATCTCATCGATGACGACGAGTTGGTTCGGCAATCCGCCGCCCTGCTTCTCAAGGCACATGGCTACACTGTCGAACAATTTTCCAGCGGCGAGGCCTTTCTAGACATTGCGGACGCCGCGGAACCGGGGTGCATCATGCTTGATCTGCACATGCCCGGGCTTGACGGCCATCAGACGCAAGAGGCCCTGAATGCAAAAGGCATCCGCTTCCCCGTCCTGATCCTGACCGGCATGGGTGACATCGGCCGCGCAGTCCGTGCGATGAAGAACGGGGCGTTTGAGTTCATCGAAAAGCCCTATGTGCAGGACCATCTGCTCACCACGCTGGACAATGCGTTTGGGGAACTGGACCGGCGCGTCAACGCGCTTGGCAAGTTGGACGATGCAAAGGAGCGTATCGCAAAGCTGTCCAATCGGGAGCGGCAGGTGATGCAGGGCTTGCTGGATGGCCTGCCCAATAAACTGATTGCCTATAATCTTGGTCTGAGCATTCGCACGGTTGAAAGCTTTCGCGCGACATTGATGGAAAAGCTCAATGTGCGGACTGTTTCTGCGGCGGTTCGCCTTGCCATGGTCGCGGGTCTACCTGCTTTCAGCGAAGAGCATCCTGAAAAGACGGATGGTTAGCAAAAGCTTACCAGCGCGTCCGAAACGCTACGGTGGATTCAACAGGATTTCAGACAAGGGCTGATTCAATAGACTGCCGCTAGACTGGGTGGACCAGATTGCGGGGTAACGAACATGCTGCACATCAAACCTTTTGAACCGGTTGAAGCCGATATCTTCCCCGCGCCTGCTGCGCGGTTGGAGGGCGACACGCGCCGCGCGGCAGAGCGGAAGCGGGTTTATCTGAAGGCGGACGCCATTGCCGTTGAGCTAGATGCAAAGGCAGACGTGATCAACGTGTCTGAAAGCGGCATGACTGGGGAGACCGACGCCCGCATCATTGTGGGCGAGCATGTCGAAGTGTCTTTCAGCGCGCTGCATTATGTTCCGGCCACGGTGCGCTGGATCCATGGTCGCCGCTTTGGGCTAAAGCTCCTCGCGCCGCCGCCTGTCATTGGGGCGGCCGACGAAGCTTTGACCCGCGATATCCGCCTGTTTGTTGGCCAGACGAGCCGCCGTGCGGTTGTCCGCAATGTATCGTCATCCGGACTGCAAATTGAGACAGATCTGCCGCTCCACAAGGATCAGCAGGTTCTGGTCAAGGTACTGAACGGCTGGTCGATCATGACCAGGGTGGCTTGGGTGGATGGTATACGCGCCGGCGTGTCCATGGTTGAACCGGTGGACCTGATCAGCTTTGAAAAGACGGCCTGAGCCAAAAGGTTACGACGGGTTCGCCGCCTTCCAGTCGCGCTTGATCTTCTTGGCGAGGCTCCATTTGTGGACTTCGGTTGGGCCGTCATAGATGCGGAAGGCCCGGATTTCGCGGAAGACCTGTTCGACGATGGTGTGATCGGTCACGCCCATACCGCCCATCACCTGCACACAGCGGTCTGCAATGCGCATCAGCGCCTCAGAGACGGCAACCTTGGTCATGGAGCTTTCAACTGTCCCGAGCGAGCCTGTGTCGAGCACAGAGGCGCACCAATCGATCATCAGTTCGGCCTGCTTTAGGTCGATCATGTTTTCCGCGAGCATGAAGCCCACGCCTTCATGCTCGACCAGCAGCTTGCCAAAGGCCATTCGGCGGTTCGCATAGTCGGTCGCGATCTCGTGCGCGCGCTGGCAGCTGCCATGCCAGCGCATGCAGTGCGACAGGCGGGCAGGGGAGAGGCGGATCTGTGCGTATTTGAAACCTTCACCTGCTTGCCCCAGCATCTGGTCTGCCGGCACGCGCAAATTGTCGATGAGGACGGTGGCGTGACCGCCCGGCATGGAATTGTCGATGGTGTTGGGGACATGCTCAATGCGGATAGCGGGGTCGGGCAGGTCAACGAGGAACATGCATGCGCCTTCATCGGCCTTTGCCATGACGATGCCGACCTTGGCGCCCTCTGCGCCGGTGATGAACGCCTTGCGGCCATTGATGACCCAGTGATTGCCATCCAGCTTGCAGGTCGTCTGCATCATGGACGGGTCAGAGCCTGCGCCGCCCTCCAGCGCGGGTTCGGTCATGAAGAAGGCCGACCGCGCCTCGCCTGCGATCATGGGCTTGAGGAAGCGTTCCTTCAGTTCCGGACTGCCTTCGTGCCCCAGCAGGTACATATTGCCCTCGTCAGGCGCCATCGTGTTGACCGCGAGCGGCCCCAGAGGGGAAAGGCCGGACTTCTGGAGAACAATCGCTGTCTCCTGCTGCGTCAAATGGCTTCCATCGGGCAGGATGTGCGGCGTCAGCACACCGGCTGCGCGCGCCTTGGACCGCATTTCCTGGACCATCTCATCCATCGGCGCGCCGTGATGATCACGACGGGTGTCGCTTTCATAAGGGACGACGACGTCACGGACGAAGGTCTCAACGCGGGCAGCAATGTCACGGGCACGTTCAGTCATAGGGATTGTCCATCATCAATATCGATGACTGCGCCGGTTGTGGCGGCGGAGGCATCTGAGGAGAAAAAGAGCATCATGGCATCGAGCGAATCAATGGGCTGAAGGCGCTTGCGGTGGAAGGCCGCAATCTGCGCCTGTCCGCCCGGCGACTGGAACCAGTCCCCCGCAATCTCGGTCTGAATGTATCCGGGTTGGATCGTGTTCACATTTATGCCCTGGCGCACCCATTCGCGTGCCAGATTGCGGCCCAGATGGGCAACGGCGGCCTTGCCTGCGGCATAAGCGCTGTCGCCTTGTCCAGTCAGATGGGAGGTGATGGAGCCGATCAGGACGATGCGGCCCTTGCCGGTTTCACGGCTGCCACTGGCGATGAGGCGACGGGCGCCTTCGCGTGCGGTGAGATAGACGCCGGTGAAGTTTGTGTCCGTCAACATACGCAGCGCCTCGACGCTGACCTCGGTTGCCCGGGCGGCGGCAGACGTGCCTGCATTGGCAATGATGGTGTCGACAGTCCCGAAGCGTTCTTCTGCCATGTTGAAGGCGTCTATGATGGACGCCTCATCAGTTACGTCCAGAGGAACGGCGAGGGCGCCCGCATCCCCTGCGTCCAATTCATTGGCGAGGGCGGCAATCCGGTCAGTACGACGGGCACCCAAGACCACATTGGCGCCAGCTTGGGCGAAGAGCCGGGCGAAGTGGGCGCCAAGCCCTGAGGATGCTCCGGTGATAAGCGCTGTGCGTCCGGCAAGCGAAAACGGTAACGTCATGGCAGAGACCCTCTCCGATCAAGTGGGTCTTTCCCTGCGCATCCCGGACGTCTGATGCAAGCTGGCAATTAGGAGAGCGGGCGATTTCTCGATGCCGGTCTCGCGGTGCGATCGTCAAAGGGGGTGGTCAGGATTTCCAGCCCATCATCGGCGTGACGTTGCTGTCTGCGAACGGGCCCGCTGCAAAGCCGGCATTGCTCTCTCCGGCTTCCTGTCCGGGCGCGTCCAGCAATGTCAGGTCAACCGGGCGGTCAACCTGCAAGCCAAAGCTATCGCCGCGTGCCCATTTCACCACGGCTTCAAAGTCACCGATTTTCTCGGCGAAGACGCGCAGATGTTCGCCGGGCACAAGCATGGCCCCGCGTCCGCCAAGCCCAAATTCGGACGCGTCGCGGATGATCACTTCTCGGTGGGGGATGCGCTGAGAAGACAAAACGGCCCGGCAGGTATGAGCATAACGCTCCGCCTGCCGAGCCGTGCGCGCGAGTGCGCTGTAATTATATTCGATCTGGCTTTCCGCCATGAGCCCACCTCATTCGCTGAACTGACTGTTTGAGTCAGGTAACGACGGGGTGGGCCCCTAGTTTAGGCCGGAGCCAATGCGATCAGGCGTGCGCCTTCTTCTTATCAGCCCACACATTCTTATAGGCACCGACGCACAGGCCGAGGAAGATGAGAAGGAAGATGACGGCAGCGGTGCCGGCACGCTTACGATTCTCAAGCTTCGGTTCTGCCGTCCAGGTCAGGAACGCGGTCACGTCCTTGGCCATCTGGTCGACCGTCGCCTTGGGTGCGCCTTCGCCATAGGTCACCTGACCGTCGGTGGTCAGCGGAGCTGCCATGGCGAGGTTCAGGTTGGCAAAGTACGGGTTATAATGGGTCGTTGCGCCGGGCATGGATGCCGGGAACTTCTCCTTCAACTCAGCTGGCGGCGCTTGGAAGCCGGTCAGCAGAGAATAGACATAGGCAGAACCGCCGTGGCGTGCCTTTGTCATGAGGGAAAGATCTGGCGGAACAGCGTTGTTGTTCGCTGCACGTGCCGCCACATCATTGGGGTAGGGCGATGGGATCTTGTCAGCCGGCATTGGCTTGCGCGTCGCCGCTTCACCCGTGTCCGGGTTGATCGACGGCGTTTCGGTCGGCCATGTCTGGGCAATCGTCTTCACCTGACCGTCGCTATAGCCAAGGTCCTTGAAGTCGCGGAACGAGACATATTGCAGGCTGTGACAGGCTGAGCAGACTTCCTTGAAGACCTGCAGGCCGCGCTGAAGCTGGGCACGGTCATACTTTCCGGTCGGACCGTCGAACGAGAAGTCGACGGACTTTGCGGGCTTATGGAATTCGTGTTCAGCGGTCGGCGCCGTCGGCGCGGTTACGAAAGCGAAGGCGCCCATCGCGGCTGACACAAGCAGCCAGCCGGAAAAGAACAGCCCAACAAGAAAAGCACCTATGCGGATCATGTCGATATTGTCCTTATTCGGCAGGCTGAAGCGTAGCGTTCGCGGGCGTGTTGCCCAGAACAGCTTCGGTGATGGATGTCGGAAGCGGCTTGGTTGTTTCGACACGCGAAATGATCGGAAGAATGATCAGGAAGTGCGCGAAATAATAAGCCGACGCGATTTGGCTGATGAGGACGATGCCGTCCGTCGCATGAGACCCACCGCAATAGCCAAGAATGACAATCGTGGGGATCAGGCCGAACCAGAAGAACTTCCGGAACAGCGGACGGTAGTGGCCCGAGCGTACCGCCGATGTGTCCAGCCAAGGCAGGAAGAACAGCAGCAGGATCGAGGCAAACATCGCGAGCACGCCCAGCAGCTTTGCGGGGATGAACAGGAAGTCCACGGTGAACGCACGCAGGATCGCGTAGAATGGCCAGAAATACCATTCCGGGACGATGTTGGCAGGTGTCGCCAGCGGGTTGGCAGGGATGTAGTTGTCCGGCTCACCCAAGAAATTGGGTGCGAAGAACAGGATCACTGCGAACAACAGGAAGAACAGGGCCACGCCGACGCCATCCTTGGCGGTGTAATAGGGGTGGAACGGAACCGTATCCTGTTCCGACTTCACTTCCACGCCGGTCGGGTTCGAGGACCCCGGAATGTGCAGCGCCCAGATGTGCAGGATGATGACACCCAAGATCACGAACGGAAGCAGGAAGTGGAGCGAGAAGAAGCGGTTCAGAGCGGCATTGTCCGGCGCAAAACCGCCAAGCAGCCAGGTCTGGATCGGCTCACCCACCAGCGGGATGGCGCCGAACAGGCCGGTGATGACCTTGGCACCCCAGAAGCTCATCTGGCCCCAGGGAAGGACATAGCCCATGAATGCGGTTGCCATCATCAACAGGAAGATGACGAGGCCAAGATGCCACACCATTTCCCGCGGCGGCTTATATGATCCGTAGAACAGGCCGCGGAAGATGTGGATGTAGACCACGATGAAGAACATCGACGCGCCATTCTGGTGCGCATAACGCAGGAACCAGCCCGAGTTCACATCACGCATGATGTGCTCAACAGAACCAAAAGCGATGCTGCTGTCGGCGCCATAGTGCATCGCCAGAACGATGCCGGTCACGATTTGAATCATGAGCGCCATGCCGGCCAGAACACCGAAGTTCCAGAAATAGTTCAGGTTGCGCGGAACCGGATAACCGGCGCCGACGGCGTTATAAACGAAGCGCGGAAGCGGAAGCTTCTCATCCATATAGCGCATGAATGCGTTGGATGGCTTGTATTCGTTAGCCCAAGGAAAACTCATCGATCTAATCCTCAGCCGACCAAAATGGCAGTGTCAGAAGTGAACTCGTAGGGTGGTACCACGAGGTTCGTAGGCGCGGGGCCTTTACGAATGCGGGCAGCGGTGTCGTAAGACGAACCGTGGCATGGGCAGAAATACCCGCCATATTCGCCCTTCACTTCGCCTTCGGCAGCGCCAAGCGGCACACAACCCAGATGGGTGCAGACACCCATGGTCACGAGCCACTGGGTCTTGCCCGTCTTTGTCCGCTCTTCCAGCGTCTGCGGATCACGCAGATCGGAAAGCGGTGTGGCATCAGCCTCAGCGATTTCCTTAGGCGTCAGATGACGCACAAACAAAGGTTGCTTGCGGAAGATCGTTTTGATGGCCTGGCCCGGTTGGATCGCCGTCAGGTCGACCTCCGTCGAAGCTTCAGCGAGCACGTCTGCCGACGG
>CAJBSR010000050.1 GCA_903958285.1 uncultured Sphingomonadales bacterium | reverse complement strand
TTTGGAGATGTCGCGCAGGATGGTGGAGGCAAGGCGCGGTGATGGAACTGCCCCATCCGGGCGTTCATCATAACGGATATATGCCGCAATGTGCCGCACGGAGCCATCTGTCGCGATGTATCGATGCTCACTTTCGCGGAGGCCTGTCTGTGCGCCGACTACGGCTGCGGTGACCAACTGCTGGTCGTCCGGGTGTAACCGGGCCGCATAATCCAGGGGCGGCATGTCATTCGCGACGTCATCGTCCAGCATATCCCTGAAGTTTTCTGAGAGCAGGACCTCGCCGGTATCCAGATTGAGCCTGCGGGCTGACATTTTAGCCGCGCGTAGGGCAAAGCGGAGCAGCGCCTGACTTTCGGCCCGCTCGGCCTCCGCGCGCGCGCGTAGAATTCTGTCCCATAGCCGCTGCGCCACCTCTTTAATCAGCGAAACTTCCCGCGGCTGCCAAGTGCGCGGCGAGGCTTGGCTCACAACAAAGGTTGCGCTTAGGTCTCCTTCAATCACTAAGGGAATGACAACAAAGGCCGCACAGTTGACCATTTTGTAAAAGGCGATGCTCTCCGGAGAGATGATGCGGCTGTCGCGACCCACATCGTGGCTCAAATAGTCAGTTTGCGTCCGGATAGCGTCCCTGAGCGATGATTCAGCGAACAAAAGTGCCCATTCGCCAATCATCGGGTCTTGGTTCGAGGTCTTCCATTCCTGCGTTACGATCAGTTTGCTGCGAAAAGTGTCAAAGCGGCCGATCCGAACACGGTCTACCGCCAGATACTCGCCCAGTCGCTGAACGGCGGTTTTTTCGATTTCTGCGGCATCCGGCATGTGGAGCATCGTATCAACCAAATCGACGAGAAAGGCGGAATCCGCCTGTTGCTGCTTCAGATCATCAATACAGGTCACTTGTCCGAAGATGCGCAGGGCCACGCCGGTCTCAGATCGGATGACGGCCTGGCCCGTGCTTTCAAACCACAGCCAATGCCCGTCTTTATGACGATAGCGGAATTCGCCGCGAAACCCCTCGATCTTCCCGTCGATCACGGACTGAATCGTACGGGCAAGGTCTGGCGCCTCATCGGGGTGGACGCCGCTTTTGAAGAAGGCTTCCGCCGAGGTCACATCTTTGGGGTCGTAACCGGCCAGTGCGAGGATGTAGTCGGAATACCAGATCCGCGATGTGGGAATGTCCCAATCCCAAAAACCCGCATCCAATGTGTTGAGCACGCGGCGGAGTTCATCACGTTCGGCGCGGGCTTGGTGTTTCAGGTCGGCGCTCGTGAACGTCCCGCGGACCCGCGGCATGACCGATGGCGCCGGATTTAAGGCGCCTGCCGCTGCCGCCGCTTTCGCGCGCAGAAGATCTTTCGTTGCTGACACCAATTTGCCCCTGCGGAAAGCTTATGCGTTGGTCTTGGTCGATTAAACACAAAGTGCGGCCAGTCTGGCCCGGTTTCCGAAGGTCTGGGGGGGGGGGGCTTTGGGTCGCCTCGCCTTTCCCTTCACGGCCCCCTGACCGGTTGGCCAAATGCGCTAGCGGGCTGTTCAAGAAAAATTTGGCCCAGAAGCAGGCGTTGGACTCGATTTTAGGGGAGCCCGACGGGAAAAGATCGGCCAATTTTTCACGCATGGACGCGTTTCTGAATGCTGTGAGCGGTGACGCAAATGGCGGAGAAGTTGATATGACGTCATGCAGGTATGATAATTGAGTCAAAATGACTCAATTGTGGATTGGAAGGCGTATATTGCCAGAAAATAGGCAGTTTATTGCTACCGGAATGGCCTCAACTATTTCCAATGATACCAAATATTGTTGTAAAAAAGCGTCATTATGGACCCGATAACATTGCGGCCATCGCACTTGGCGGAAATTCGCCTTGCCCCCCGCGTCGCCCCGTGCCTGACACGGGGCTAGGCTTTTCTTCGACCCATTCGGCGCAAAGCCAAACCCCGGATCAAGTCTGGGGTGACGGGGTGGGGAAGGGGGAGGATTTGC
>CAJBSR010000049.1 GCA_903958285.1 uncultured Sphingomonadales bacterium | reverse complement strand
CCATTGGGGTCGGTCAATTGATCCACCGGCACGCGTCCGGCGGCGAGCTGGACTTCGGGTTCCAGCGGTTCATCGGGCTGACGGATGCCATCGGCATTATTGTCGCGGAAGACGCGCGCCAGCACCTGTCCGTGCGTCGCCAGACGCGCGGAAGTCATTCTAAAACCACCCTTTTTCGTCGGGTTCGGCCCGATGCTGAAGGTCAGGCCGATGCTCGCGGCAACCGATCCATCGGTCGCGACTTCCGCATTGCCCGACAGCGATAGCCGGTCAAACTGACGCGCATAGCCGAGCCCCGCGCGCGCGCGGTCGATCATCCGGTCATAAGACAGGTCCGCGCGCCATTGGGCCGCATTCTTTCCATCGCCTTTGCCCGCCCATTCGGTGATGAGACCAAAGCTGCGGAACCGGCTTTGCGGGGACACGTCAAAACGCGCATCGCCGCGCAACCGGAACCGGCCAACGCGTGCGTTCAGCAATATGCCCGTGTCCACTTCCATCGGCGGATCTGGCCCCACCGGGCGCTTGTCCTGCCGCATGTCGACTTCGGCGGTGATCGAATAGCGGCTGAAGCTGGTGGAAACACGGCCGCCCACCTCCAGCGTATCATTGCCATTGTCGCGGGTGGTATAGCGCGCTTCGGCGTGAACCGGCATCACCGATCGGCCGACCTTGAGGCCATGATCGACCGAGAGACGGTGCAAGCCTTGCACCCCGCGCTGAATGCGATCGGAGCGGAAGCTGCCCATGACGTTGGTGGTTTCCGCACTGATATAGATCCGGCCAAGTTCGCCAAGCATATGGACGGAAAGGACGCTGCCGCCCTTCAGATCAGTTGCGCCGGAAAGTTGCGCCAGCACGGGGCCAACGGCTTGGCGCAGCGCGGCTTCCACAAAGTTGCGCCGACCAACTTCCTTCACGAAGAGGTTATGGTAGCTCGCCGACACCGAGGTGCGCGTCGACAGCCCACGTTCCAACCCGAAAGACCCGCGCCAGCGGTCTGTGCCGAATTGCGGGCCACTGGGCAGGCCGATGAGATCGCGCCCATCCTGATTGAGGCCAGCCCAATACCAGGTCTGGCGCGGCGGGATGCTATCTGGCCCGACCGACAGGATTTTCTGTTCCCGCCGGATCTGACCCTGCGGCCCATAGAGCACGATCTCAAACCGGTTCTGCCCATAAAGCAGCGGCACATCGAGAAATTCATACCGCCCATCGGCCCGGTTGAGCGCGACATTGAGCAGCTGGCCATTGCGATAAAGTTCAGCATCCCAACCGGACGGCAGTTCTCCCCGGAAGTCCGTCCGGTCGAAATTCTCAGGCCGATCAAGCGGACGGTTGCTGGTCATCGCACCACGGCCGATGGAAGATTGTGCAGAAAGGCCCGACGAGAGGCCCAGCACATCGCCAATGGCGATCTGTGTCGCGTTCAATGGACCGAGCAGCTTGCCATCGGGATCATAGCGATAGCCCCGCAGGCGCAGCGATTCCGGCACACCCTTGCGGTTGGAGGCAAGGCGCGCATCATAAGCGATGGGGCCCGCTTCGCCGCTGGCGTAAAGTTCAAACTGAACATCGGTCTTGGCGCCATGGCCGCGTTCGCGCAGCCCACCAATGGAGACATTCGCGTCCACCGAGGGGGTCTTGATCCCGCGATAGGCAACGCGGCTTTGCGGCAGCGCCTTGAGGTCAAAGGTGGAGGCGGGGCGGATCTTGGCGGCCCGCGCTTTGCGTTCGGCAGACAGTTCGACCGGAAGCTTGGTATCAGACTTAATGACGAGGATCGCGTTCGACAAATCGGGGTTGAGCGCAACGCCAAGCCAATTGGAAAGTTGCGGCGTTGCCACGCACCAGCCTTCGGGCGCATCATAAATGGCGCCTGCAGGTAGTTTGGACGTCTTGTTCACGATTTGTACCGTGTTGGCGTCGCGATCAAGGGTGAGTGTGCGGCTTTCGTTGAAGATCCAGCCTGTTGCGCGGCGCAACTTCTTGTCGACGCGAACAGGAAGATCGAGCGCCATGACCATATCGGCCATGTCGACGCACACACCGGCGGGGGTCTGATAGCCGCGCACACCATCGCCCAGCCGATATTGGCCCAAGCGCAATTCAAACAGAACCGCGTCGTCCGCATTGGGTTTCCAAACGGCATCAGCCCGCGCAAGCGCGGGCTGGGCAAGAACGCCAATCGCGACACAGGCCGCGATCCAACGCCTCAATTTGGAAATCAGGGGACGCATGGGTGGGATCCGGGTTCGAACCCGCCCTTAACGGATGACCGTCTGGGTTTCCGCGATCACGCGGCCCCCAGCATCGGCTTCTTCAAGATATTGAACGGTCGCCGGCCCGGCGAGCTGGGCGGCGGTTTGCGCATCAATGGGAAAACTCACCGCGCGCTTGTTCACTTCCGGGTAAACGGCCACGCCGCGCACCTCGAAGACAGGCGTCGACTTGCCCGGTTTCAAAACACGGATGCGGCCATAGGTGGAGCGGCTGCCTTCACGCGACAGCGACATCGTCAACTCCGGCTGACCCGTCGACCGATCAATACGGGCATCCCCGATTGCCGCCGTCGCCTTAAGGGCGCCTTTGCGGATGATGACAGGAATCGTCACCCCGTAAATCGGCGTGAGTGCGATGGAGAGTCCGGAATCCGTCGTCTGGGTTTCCGTAACGGACCGCGCGGTCGGGATGGCGCGAAACAACATATGCACGCGATATTCGCCGTCGGGCAGATCCGCCGGGGAGCGAACGCCGATGCGGATCGCCTGGGGCTGATTGGGCGCCAACTCGATACGGCGGGGCGCATAAGTGATCATGCTGAGCGCCTGCGCTTCTGCAGCTGTCGCCTTTTCCGGCTCGACTTCGTCCAGCGTGCCGTCGGCGTTCATGCGCCGGACCTCCAGAGAGACACGGTAGGTCGCGGTCTCACTGTCGATATTGTTGAGGATGACCTCAGTGCCCCGTGCGCCGTCAAGAATGACACGCGTTGGCGCGACGAGCAGATCGCCGGCTGCCTGAGCAGGGGCCGCCACGACAAGCGCAACAAGGCCGAGGCCGGACATAAACTTTGGCAAACGCATAAACTTTCCCCGAAAAATTCCCTGGGCAAAACGCAACCCACCCAGGACACGGGCTTACATCCATTATGGTTTCATCTTTGCTAACCACGGCGCAGGGAAATGCGTGTGCGGGTGCTGGACATAGAAAAAGGGCCCGCCGGATGTACCGACGGGCCCTCCTCCTCTGGTTCCCGAAGGAAGAGAATTACTGGTAGTTGACGGTCACCGTGAAAGTACCGGCATACGCGCCAGCTGCCTGCGACCCACCAACGTTCAGCGTACCGCCGACCGAGAAGGCATCAGCCGCCGTGCCAGCGAGCGTCAGCGAAGCTGCGCTGGAGTTCAGCGTTGCGCTCATCGTCGCGCCGCCTGTTTCCGTGAGCGTCACCGAACCCGGAACCGTCACGCCGACGTTCATGCCAACTGCGCCTGCAACGGCAAAGCCAGCCGCTGTCGTCGCGCCCGAGCAAACAAGCGTCGTGGCGCAGGTGCGTCCGCCGCCGGTTGCAACTGTCACAGAACCACCGCCGGTGCCGATGGCAACTGTGCCGAACTGCAGGTCCGACGTGTTGGTGACGGTCACCTGCTGCAGGATCGTCGCACGCGCCGTGCCATCAGCCGTTGCCGCATTTGCAGCACCCGAAACCAGGCCGAGCGCCAGAACCGAACCGGCAGCCACTGCCTTGAGAGTACGAATGTTCATTTTATTGTCCCCTAGATAATTCACGCTTCTTCCGAGTGCGACCTTGCCCCACTCCGGAATGCGTTTTGATCCATAATGGTTTGAATATGTCCTTCCGCACTTGGTTAACGGTCAGGGAAGGATTGAAGCGGTTCTACTCATACTCAGCGCTGATCGGCACAGAGCCGCGAAAATTTCCGCTTTCTCCGCCCTTTAGAACCAATTTACCGCCGAAGGTGAAGCGCAGCTGGCCATGTTCATTCAGCGTTGGTGCAGGCGGAAGGTTGCTATGCATTTGCACCACTTCGGCGATATCGCCGGTCGTCGATTGGAGTCGGACGCGCGCAGGCAAATCAATGCGGACGCGCGCAAAGGGAGTACCTGTGACCATTGCCGTGCCGGTCAGCGCCATGCCGCCCAGATCAGCGAGCGCACCTGCAACTCGGCGGGTGCCTGTTTTGGGATCGAGTTCCACCGCCCCGCCGCCCGCGCCCTGCGCCACGCGGCCGAGGTCCAGCGCGGTCTCAATCTCAATACGCAGGGGCACGCTCGGGCGACCTCCTTGGGATAACCGTTCAGGTTCCGGCGCGCATAAGCGGCATGATTCGCCGGCAACAGATGTCGGCGCGACGAGGAGCAACCCAAGCAAAATGCTGATCCGGATCATGAAACTTTGCATACTGCCCAAGCTTCAAGAAACTGCTAACCAAAGTCTTTCCCATTTGGGTCATGAGCGCGACAGACGCGGAGCGAGGATCAATTGACTGAGATTGTCCCCCGGATCGTGGGGCTCGCCACTGCACGTCCGACGCAAGATATCCATGCCGCCTTTGTGGGTTGGGCGGAAAGCCGCATCGAGACCGATAGGGAACGCGCCTTGTTCCGCCGCATGGCCAGCCGGGCGGGCATCGCGCACCGCTTTGCCGTCCTCCCCGTCACCGCAGACGGTGGCTCCCCTGTCTCCCCCGGTGGCTTTTATGCAGGCGACGACCCCACGACAGCGGCGCGCATGGCGCTGTACGCCGAACATGCGCCCGCGCTCGCGATGGAGGCTATTGGCGGCCTCACCCAAGACCTCTCCACGGTCACGCACCTTGTGGTGGCGAGTTGCACCGGCTTTGTCGCACCCGGCGTGGACCAGATCATCGCGCGGCAATTGGGGCTCTCCCCGTCGGTAGAGCGGTTGCTCGTCGGTTTCATGGGCTGCTATGCTGCCGTCACGGCACTCAGGAGTGCGGCGCACATCGTCCGGTCTCAACCCGATGCCCGCGTGCTTGTGGTGACGGTCGAACTCTCCTCGCTCCATCTCAACAGAACAGGCAGCATCGAATCACTGCTCGCGATGCTCCAGTTTGGTGACGGCGCCGCAGCGGCCCTGGTCTGTGCCGATGGCCCCGGCCTGTCGGTCGAGGCGCCCTTTGCAACGACGCTGCCTGAATCAGACGATCTGATTCGCTGGGACATTGGCAACAATGGCTTTGAGATGCATCTGTCCGGCCAAGTGCCCGGCCGCATTGCTGATGCGCTGCGCGATCCCAACCTTGTCACAACGCTGGCTGGCGGTGCACCTGCTGATGTTGACGCCTGGGCCGTCCATGCCGGGGGCCGGTCCATCCTTGATGCGGTGGAACAGGGACTCTCGCTTGCGCCTGATGCCCTCAGCGAGTCGCGCCAAGTGCTGCTGGAAGGCGGCAACATGTCCTCCGCCACCCTCATGTTCGTGCTGGCGCGCATGATAGGCCGCCCCGTATCGCGCGGCGTGGCACTTGCCTTTGGGCCGGGGCTGGCCGCCGAAGGCTTCCGCTTCCGGACGGTCCCCTGATGCTCGAAACGCGCGCCCTGACAGAAGAGCAGATGGATGCCGAGGACCTCGACCCCTCCATCTATGCCCGCGTCCTTAAAGATCTGGCGCAGGTCAACACAGTCACGATGGCCCGTCGCCCGACACTTAGCTTCCTCAACCGGATCACGGCGCGCAGCAGCAGCCCTTTGCGCATTCTTGATGTCGGCTTTGGCGACGGGGATATGCTGCGGCGCATCGCCCATTGGGCCAAGGCGCGGCGCCAGTCCGTCGAACTCGTCGGCATCGACCTCAACCCCCGCAGCGCCGAGGCAGCGATGACGCGCACGTCGGCCAGCCTGCCAATCACCTACCGCACGGGCGACTATGCGGATCTGGCCGAAGACACTTGGGACGTCATCCTTTCCAGCCTTGTCGCGCACCATATGACGCATGACCAATTGGTCGGCTTCCTGCGCTTCATGGATCAGCATGCCCAGCGCGGCTGGTTCATCAATGATCTCCACCGCCATGGCTTTGCTTATGCGGGCTATCCCCTGCTCGCACGGATTGCGGGGTGGCACCGGATCGTGCGGGAAGACGGCGCGCTCTCCATCGCCCGGTCGTACCGGCCAAGTGAATGGCCCCCCATTCTCGCGGAAGCCGGAGTGCACAATGCCCGCGTCTTTCGCACCTTCCCTTTTCGGCTATGCGTCGAAGCGATCCGATAATCATCGGCGCCGGCCCTGCCGGTTGTGCCGCTGCCATCACGCTCGCCAAGGGCGGCGCGCGTCCGCTAATCCTGGAGCGATCGACCGAAACCGGCGACGCCCTGTGCGGCGGCTTTCTCAGCTGGCGCACAATAAAAAGCCTCGAGCGGCTCGGCGTGTCGCCAGACGGCCATCCGGTTGACCATCTCACGGTCTTTTGGGGCGACCGCACGGCCTCTGCCCCCTTGCCGGAGCGCGCGCTGGGCCTGTCCCGCCGCGCAATGGACACCGCCCTCTTGTCCGCCGCTGTTCAGGCAGGCGCCGGGTTGGAACGTGGCGTCATGGTGCGGCATCTGGATGAGTTGGCAGACCGGACCGACACGGTTTTTCTGGCGACCGGCAAATATGATTTAAAGGGTGCGGAACGCCCCCGCACTGCCCGCGATCCCGCCATGGGCCTGCGCGTCCGCCTGCCCGCCAGTGCGTCGCTCACCCGACTGGTTGGCGCCGCCATTGAACTGCACATGTTCGACCGTGGCTATGCCGGGATTGAACTGCAGGAAGATGGCAGCGCCAATATCTGCCTCGCGTTGCGCAAGTCGTTGCTGACCGAACATGGCAGGGACCCGCGCGGCCTGCTCCAAAGCCTTGGCCGCACGCATAAGGCTTTTGGGGCGCGGCTGGACAGTCTGACGGATACGACACCCATCGATGCCATCGCCACCGTCCCTTATGGCTGGCACGCACGCCATACAACGCCCGGCCTGTTCCGCATTGGCGATCAGGCTGGCGTCATTCCGTCACTGGCAGGCGAAGGCAATGGCATTGCGCTCGCCAGCGGACGCAGTGCGGCCGAAGCGTTCCTGCAGGGCGGGCGCGATGAGGCCCCTCATTGGCAGGCCCGGTTCGGACGGCAGAGCGGACGGCCCATCGGGCGCGCAACGGCCATCTGGCACACCTCTGAATTCGCCATGGGGCGTGGTCTGATCCTGCTCGCTTTGTCGCTTTTTCCAAAGCTCGGTCCAGCCATGGCGAGCGCGACGCGGATTGAGGCTTGAAGCGCAGGCGCAGAACGCCCAGACTAAGATCATGGAAAAGCTTCTTCTCACCGACGACGAGTGGCGTGCGCGCCTGACCCCCCAGCAATTTGAGGTGCTGCGCCATGCAGGAACCGAGCGCGCCTTTTCGGGCGCGCTCAATGAATGCAAAGAGGATGGCATTTATCGCTGCGCCGGGTGCGGGGCAGACCTGTTCCTGTCCGACACCAAATATGAATCCGGTTCCGGCTGGCCCAGCTTTTACGCACCGGTCACAACCGATGCCGTGACGATGGTGGAAGACACAGCCCACGGCATGACGCGCATCGAGGTGCGCTGCACCCGCTGTGACGGGCATCTGGGCCACGTCTTCCCCGATGGCCCGCAGCCGACCGGACTTCGCTTCTGCATGAACAGCGTGTCGCTCGATTTTGACGGTGGCAATGACGACTGACTTGGGCAGGCGCACACAGCGCCTTGCCGCGAGTCCCGCCGCCGCCTAAGAAGGCCAACACATGGCCAGCAAGCGTCCCAAACCTGCCCCTGCGCCCAAGGAACGCGGCCTGTTCGCCCGTCTGTTCCGCTGGGGTCTGGTGCTTGGCGGCGTCATGCTGGTTGGCCTGGTGTCCGCCATCGGCTTTGCCTATTCCTCGCTGCCCGATTTTGGGGAGCTGCGCACGCGCGACTCTCTGGGCCAGGTCATCCGTGTCCGCGATTCAACGGGGCAGGTGATCCTCTCGCTCGGGCCAATCTATGGCGAATGGATCGATTATCGCGACATTCCCGACGTCATGGTGGATGCCATGGTCTCGGTGGAGGACCGGCGCTTCCGCTATCACCCCGGCGTCGACCCCATCGGCCTTGCCCGCGCGGTGCAGGTCCGCCTGACGCGGGGGCACTTCGCGCAGGGCGGATCCACCATCACCCAGCAGCTGGCGCGCAACCTCTTCCTCACCAACACGCGCACCTTTGGCCGTAAGGGGCGGGAACTCGTCATCGCCATGGCGATGGAGGCCAAATATTCGAAGGATGAGATCCTCGAGCTTTATCTGAACCGCGTCTATTTCGGCGGCGGCGCTTATGGCATTGACGCGGCCTCGCGCCGCTTTTTTGACCATCCCGCCAAAAAGCTGAGCCTGGAAGAGGCCGCGATCATCGCCGGACTTGTGAAGGCCCCGTCCAACTATTCGCCGACAGCCGACGCGCAGGCCGCCCTTGGCCGGTCCAAGGTTGTGTTGGGCGTGATGGCGGATGCCGGTGTCATCACGACGCAGCAAGCCGCCATGGCGCGCCCCGAAGCGGTCAAGCTGGCCAGCCCAGCCCAGCAGAACAGCATCCGTTACTTCACCGACTGGGCCTTGCCGCAGCTGGATGGGCTGATTGAAGAGACGACGGCGCCCATTGATGTCTGGACCACCATTGACCCGTCGATGCAGACCGCGGCGGCAGCGGCTATCAACACCTTCGCCCCCGCCAATGCGCAAGGCGCGCTTGTCGCGCTGGACCGCGATGGTGCGGTGCGCGCGATGGTGGGCGGGCGCGATTATGTGACGTCGATCTACAACCGTGCCACGCAAGCGGTGCGGCAGCCGGGCTCTGCGTTCAAGCTGTTCGTCTATTTGTCGGCGCTGGAATCCGGCATGACGCCAGAGACCAAGATGATTGACCAGCCCATCGACATTGGTGGCTGGAGCCCGCGCAACAGTTCTGGCCGAAACCTCGGTGAAATGACGTTGCGCACCGCCTTCACCTATTCAATCAACACCATCGCGGCGCAGATCGGGCAGGAAATCGGCACCGGCGCCATTGCGGGCATGGCGCGCAGGCTTGGCATCACCACGCCAATCAACACGCAGCCCTCAATGGTTTTGGGCACGTCGGACGTCCGCCTGATCGACATGACGCGTGCTTATGCCGCCGTACAGGCCAAGGGCAAAGCCGTTGCCCCTTACGGTATCGTCAAGGTGACGTCTGCGTCTGGCGAGTTGCTTTACCAGCGCGCCAAGGAACCGGACCTCCAGCTGATCGACCCTTGGGTGGCGGCCGGTATGACCGACATGATGCAAACCGCCGTCAACGCCGGCACAGGCCGTGCAGCGCAAATTGGCCGCCCGGTCGCCGGTAAAACGGGAACGACGAGCTCAAATAAAGATGGTTGGTTCATGGGCTTTTCAAGCGGGATCACCACAGGTGTCTGGATGGGCCGCGATGATGCACGTCCTGTCCGCGATCTACAGGGCGGACGGGCGCCCGCCATGGCCTTTGCCGCGTTCATGCGCACGGCTGTTGCAAAACGTCCGGTTGAAAAGTTCGAAACCGACGTGACCTTGCCTGAGTGGATGCTGGAAACCGACGAAGAGGCGTATCTGGGCGATCAGGGTAATGCCGCGGCCCCGTCCTCCTTTGTCGATGAGAATGGCAATCCGGTCGAACCGAAAGTAACGGACGACTATGACCCGGCAGCAGAAGACGCCGAATATCGCCGCATCCTTGATGAAGCGACCCGGCGCGACGCACAGCCTGCCCGACCGTCCACGCCGCGCGCCGATCAGTCCCGCCCGAACCAGTGAAGCCGCGCCCCATGGGCACGCAGCCAGGCGCGTGACGCGCGTGGGTCTTCCCCATAAAGCTCTGCAACCAAACGGTGAAAGGCGCGGCTGTGATCCATATGGACGCGGTGCGCCACTTCATGCGCCACAATCGACCGGCGGGCATGGTCCGGCATGAGGATCAGCCGCCAGCTATAGCGGATATTGCCGTTGCTCGAACAACTTCCCCAGCGCGCGCGGGGATCACCAACGGACACCTCCGCCACCTCGATATTGGACGCACCTGCGATCTCACGTGTCTCTGCATCCAGAACAGCCTTCGCCTCGGCCCGCAGCCAGCGCAAAAGTCGTGACGCCATAACGTCTTGCGGCCCACCAATGGTCAGTCGATCCCCCAAAAGCGCGGGTTTGCGCGGGTGTGTCTCCGACCAATCGAGCACATAGTCGCGTCCCGCAAAGGGCACGGTCATGCCCGGTGTGATGGGCCAAGGGTCTGGCAGGCGTTCGCGTTGCCGTTCTATCCAGCCGCGATGCGCCTCCACCCAATCCATCGCCGGGCCAAGGGCCGCGCGCAGCGGAAGGACAAGACGGACAGCGCCACTGCGGGGATCGACAGTCAATTTCATCCGCCGCGCTTCGCGTTTGCGAATGATCTCCAGCCCATCAATGTCCGCCGCAGTCACTTGGGACGCTCCTCCGGCCATTCGATGATATGGTTTTCCAGATCACCGGCATCGACTTCAGATACGGTCCAGCCGCGCGTTGACATGCCACGCCTGTGGATCTCCTCACGGTCCCCGCAAACGAGATGATGCCATTCGGGCAGCGGCAAATTGTTGGCGCGGCGCACATAGCCGCAGGTTTCAGGCAGCCAGTCCATCGTTTCCAACCGCGCCGGGGTCAGCCGGATACAGTCCGGCACTTGGGCAAAGCGATTGCGATAGTCGGAGCATTGGCCACTGGCCCGATCCAGTAAGCGGCAGGCGACGTTGGTCGGGTAAATTTCCCCCGTATCCTCGTCTTCCAGCTTGTTGAGGCAGCATTTGCCGCATCCGTCACACAGTGATTCCCACTGTGCACGGTCCAACGTGTCGAGTGGACGGTCCTCCCAATAACGGTCCCCCGCCATTATCGGACCCAGCGGGCCAGCTCATCCGCAAAGGCCTGCGGTTTGGCGTTCTGCGGCATGATGGCAATTGGTTCGCCTTTGGGGCCATACAGCACAGCAATCCGGGCGTGATCGACCAGATAGGCGCCCTGCGCATTGGGTTTTTGCCGCATATAAGCGATGCCATAGCGCTGGGCGACGGCGTCAATGTCGGTCTCCGGCCCGGTCAGCCCGACCATGCGCGGATGGAAGTTGGAGACGAACTCTTTCACCACTGCAGGCGTATCGCGCACAGGATCAACCGTGATGAAGATCGGCACCACCTTGGCGCCGCGCGATGCGTCCATCTTTTCAAAGGCGGATAGACCCTGCCCCATGATCTGCACGTCCACCGGGCAGACATCGGGGCAAAAGGTATAGCCAAAATAGACAAGCCGATATTTGCCCGCAAAGTCCGCATCGGTGACGGTCTTGCCATCCTGATTGGTCAGGCGAAAGGCGCCACCCATCTTAGCGCCCTCCAAAGGCGGCGGCCCCGCAGGCGCGCCTCCGCAGGCGGACAAAGCGGTCATGGCAAAAGCCGCGGCGAGGATCTTGAATTTGTTCATAGTGCGGCTAGCTTTGCTCTGCTACGCGGCGGCGTGCAAGGGACGATTTATCCGCACATTCTGGGGCGTACCGATATGAAAAAGTTCATCGCGACGATCATCGCTGCTCTGCTGCTCTGGCCGGCTGTAGCCAGCGCGCAATATTCGGACGGCTATAATTTCCTGAAATCGGTGCGCGAACGCGATGGCGCCAAGGCGACCGAAATCCTGAATAAGCCGGGCAGTGTAATTGTGGACACCAAGGACGTCTCCACCGGCGAAGGCGCGCTCCATATCGTCACCAAGCGGCGCGACACCACATGGCTGGCCTTCCTGCTGGCAAAAGGCGCCAGGCCTGACATCAAGGATACCGACGGCAATACGCCGCTGATTCTGGCGACACAAGTCGGCTATGCTGAAGGCGCAGACCTATTGCTCAAGCGTCGCGCGTCGGTGGACGCCATCAACTCCCGCGGGGAAACCCCGTTGATTCTGGCGACCCAGCAACGCGATGTCGCGATGGTCCGATTGCTCTTGGCTGCAGGTGCAAATCCTAACAAAACAGACCGTGCCGCTGGCATGTCCGCGATGGACTATGCTGCGCGGGACAGTCGCGCTGCAGTCATCTTGAAGCTCTTGCAGGACGCCAAGCCCGCCAAGGCCGCCGCCGGTCCGGTCTAGTCGACTGAGTCGGTCTAAATGTGCTCGCCGGAGAGCCTCTGGCAAATGAGATCCAGCTGGTCGAGCGAGGAATAGCCCAGCGTCACCGTGCCGCCGCGTGCGCCATGGGCGATCTGAACCTTAAGGCCCAGAATATCCCCCAATTGGCGCTCCAGCGCCTCAAGATCCGGATCGCGCCCGCCGCGCGCTTTCGTGGCGGACTTGGCCCCGGCTTTGGCGCGCTTGGCCAGCCGCTCGGTATCCCGAACGGACAGCCCACGCTCGATCACCTGTTTGGCAATGCCCTCAGGGTCCTCGCATTGGAGCAGCGCGCGGGCATGACCCATGGAGATGTCGCCGGACACCAGCCAACCATGCACGCGCATCGGCAAATTGCGCAGACGCATCAGATTGGCGATGTGGCTGCGTGATTTCCCAACGATCCGGCCCAGTTCTTCCTGGCTGTGGCCATATTCCTCGATCAGACGGCGATAGGTCTCGCCCTCTTCCCAGGCGTTGAGTTCTTCCCGCTGGATATTCTCCACCAGCGCAATCTCAAGCGCGGTCCGATCGTCAAATTGTTTAACAATTACAGGGACTTGATGGAGGTGCGCCCGCTGTGCGGCACGCCAGCGGCGCTCGCCTGCGACGATCTGATAATGCCCGCCCATATCGCGCACGACAATGGGCTGGAGGACGCCAAGCGCGGTGATCGACTTGGCCAGCTCATCAAGCGCTGCATCATCAAAGTTCCGACGCGGCTGATTCGGCAAAGGCTGGAGGTTGGTGACGGGAACGAGCCGCACGCCATCGGGCACAGCGATGCCGCCATCATTCCGGCTCGGCACGGCGGTCGCCGTCTCGGTCTGGATTTCCCCCAGAAGCGAGGACAATCCGCGGCCAAGGCCCATGGGCCGCTTCTTCGGGGCCTGATCTTCACTCATGCGGCAACTTTCAAAGCGGGCAGACGCCCGATGACTTCGCGGGCGAGCGCCATATAGGCCTCGGACCCCGCACAACGGTGATCATAGATCAACGCCGGAAGCCCGTGGCTCGGTGCCTCGGACAAACGGACATTGCGCGGGATCACGGTTTCAAACACGGCGGTGCCAAGACAAGCGCGAACATCTTCGGACACCTGTTCGGTCAGACGGTTGCGCCGGTCATACATGGTCAGCACCACGCCCAGAATCGTCAGCGACGGGTTAAACTTGGCGCGAATCCGCTCAAACGTCTGCAAAAGCTGGCTCAGCCCTTCCAGCGCAAAGAATTCGCACTGCAAAGGCACAAGCAGCGATTGCGCGGCGACAAGCGCGTTGATCGTCAGCAGGCCAAGCGACGGCGGACAATCAATGAGGACAACATCCCAACGCCCCTCCGGCGCGGTATCGAGCGCCGTCTTCAGGCGCTGCGCCCGCTGGTCAACCTCAACAAGCTCAATTTCCGCACCGGACAGGTCAACTGTCGCGGGGACGAGATCAAGCCGCGGAATCTTGGTTGCGACCACCGCTTCTGTCAGCGTGGCAGCCCCCATCAGCACGTCATAGCTCGAATTTTCGCGCTGACTTTGACCGATACCAAGCCCGGTCGACGCATTGCCCTGCGGATCAAGATCAATGAGCAGCACGCGCCAGCCGATAGCGGCCATTGCCGTGGCGAGATTGATCGCCGTCGTCGTCTTGCCGACGCCGCCCTTCTGATTGGCAACAGTGATGCGGATCATCGTCTTGCAGCCTTCCTGACGCCCGTCGCTACAAGGATTGCAGCCTCTGAATCCGTCAAACTCGGTTTCACGTGAAACGTCCCTTGCCAGTTATGCTGTGCATTGGCCAGTTCGTCACGTGCCGAACGACCTTTTGGCAGCAACCAGACCGTCTTTTGTGTGGAAAAGCTGTGGGCGAGATCAAAGAGCTTGGGCAAAGGTGCAAAAGCACGCGCGCTGATGACGGCTGCCGGCGCATGGCGCAACGCTTGTACTTTACATCCAAAGACTTGTGCATTGGGCAAATCCAAGTCTTCAATGACGCGATTGAGGAAATTAACCCGCCCACGTCGCTCCTCCACAAGATGGACGGGGCGATCGGATAGGATCGCAACCACGATCCCCGGCATGCCCGCTCCTGCGCCGAGATCGAGCCAATCTCCTGCAGCGGCCTCGGCCGCCAAAGGGAGGAGCTGGGCGGAGTCCACAATATGCCGCGTCCAGAACACGTCGAAGGTGGAGCGTGCAATGAGGTTCTGCTCTTCGGCCCCCTCAAGCACCAGCGTGCGATAACGGTCCAGCTTGTCGAGCGTTTCACGTGAAACATCGAGTGTCTCGCGCAGCCAGTCTTGGGCTTCGTCCTCGGTCACGCGGCGACTCGCTTGGCCTGAACAAGGATCGCCGCCAACGCCGTGGGCGTAATGCCCCGCACCCGTTCCGCAGCGCCAAGGGTTGCTGGACGCGCGGCCTGCAACCGCTCGACCATCTCATTGGACAGACCAGGGACAGCGGTGAAGTCCACGGCTGACAGCGGAATCTTGTCATTGGCCCGCATGGCGCGGACTTCCGCGTCCTGACGCGCAATATAGGGTGCATAGCGTGCATCTTCGATCAGTTCGGCGAGAACCGGCGTCGAAATCGCTGCGAGCGCAGGGCAAAGCGCGATGAGGGCGTCAGGCTTGGCATCGACGAACCGCAACCAGTCGAACAGCGATTGCGCGTCGGCACCCGCCTTCACCTCCAGTCCCGCAGAACGAAGGTCGCTCGTTGCATAGCGCGTGTCGAGAATCTCACGGCCCCGAGCCCGCTCGGTTTCACGTGAAACGAACCAGTCACGCCGCTGCTCACCAACACAACCGGTCGCCAGTGCAATGGGTGTAAGTCGAGTCGCGGCATTGTCCGCCCGCAGACGCAATCGATACTCAGCCCGTGCCGTCAGCATCCGGTAAGGCTCGGTCACGCCCTGCAAAACGAGATCGTCAATGAGCACGCCGATATAGGACGAGGCCCGATCCAGCACGAGCGGCGGACGGCCAAGCGCCTTTGCCGCCGCGTTCAGGCCCGCCATCAGGCCTTGGGCCGACGCCTCCTCATACCCCGTTGTGCCATTGATCTGGCCTGCACAGAAGACTCCGGGCAGCCCACGAATCTCCAACGTGTTGGCCAAAGCACGCGGATCAATGTGATCATATTCAACGGCATAGCCCGGCTGAACGATCTCGACCGCTTCCAACCCAGGCATGGTGCGCAGGAAGGCGAGTTGAACATCCTCCGGCAAAGAGGTTGAAATGCCATTGGGGTAGATGAGCGCGTCGTCCAGCCCCTCCGGCTCGAGAAAGACCTGATGGCCGTCCCGATCGCCAAAACGGTGGATCTTGTCCTCAATCGACGGGCAATAGCGCGGCCCCTGCCCCTCTATGTCGCCCGAAAAGAGCGGGGATCGGTCCAGCGCCGCGCGGATGATGTCGTGCGTCGCCGTGTTCGTGCGGGTGATGGCACACCAGAGCTGTGGCGCAGTGCGGCGTTCGGTCAGGTCTGAGAAGGTCCACGTCTCTCCGTCCGACATCTGAATGTCGAGCCCGGCCCAATTGATCGTCCGACCATCAAGCCGCGCCGGTGTGCCAGTCTTCAAACGTCCCATCGGCAGGTTGAGCGCGCGCAGCTGCGTGCCCAGCGTGACCGCCGCCGCCTCGCCCACGCGTCCGCCGACATTCCGGTCTTCGCCGCAAAACATCTTGCCGTTGAGGAAGGTGCCTGTCGCGAGCACCAGCGTCGCGCTGGTCAGCACCTCACCGCTGCCAAGCGTCAGCCCGCACAGACGCCCGTCCTCCAACACAAGTGCGGCAGCCTCGCCCTCAACAATAGTCAGATTATCCTGCTGCGCGAGAATCTCATGGATGGCCGCCTTGAACAGCTTACGGTCCGCCTGGATGCGCGGGCCCTGGACGGCGGCGCCCTTGGACGCGTTCAGCATACGATAGTGGATGGCGGCGGCATCGGCAGCGCACGCCAATATTCCATCAAACGCGTCCACCTCACGCACGAGATGGCCTTTGCCCAAGCCCCCAATGGCCGGGTTGCAGGACATGGCACCGATCATATCGCGCCGGAAGCTGACGAGCGCGGTCCGTGCGCCCATGCGCGCCGCCGCACAGGCCGCTTCACAGCCGGCATGGCCTCCGCCCACCACGATCACGTCAAAACTCTGCGTCATGCTCTTGCCGCTACGCGCAGCCGAAGAGTCGGTCAAATGTGTTTCACGTGAAACGGGATGGTCTGAAGCGGCAAAACAGGCCTACTTCCCGATGCAAAACGCCCCGAAGAGGGCGTCGAGCATCGATTCGACCCCGGAGCGCCCGGTTAACCGGTCCAGCACCGTCCGGGCCACGCGGAGTTGCTCGGCGCGAATCAGGACATCGTTCGAAGATGCCGCCTCTGAAACAAGGTCCGCCACTTCCGCCACAATAGTCCGATGGCGGGCATTAAGCGCCAGCGCGCCCGGTTGGGGTAAAAGGGTCTTGGCGCGGGCAAGGATGGCCGTCCGCAAGTCCGCCAGCCCCTCTCCCGTCCGGACGGACACCGGAAGGCCCTCAGCGCGGGGGGAAAGATCGGCCTTGGGCGCAACGAGAATCGCATCGGGCGGTGACGTCGACGCGTCTCCCAGCCAGAGGATGATATCCGCGGCATCCAGTGCCTCGGACGACCGCGCCATGCCAATCGCCTCAACGGCATCGGCGGCATCCTCGTGCAAACCGGCAGTGTCCACGAACAGAAGCGGCACGCCATCCAGCGAGACCGGCGCTTCAATCCGGTCGCGTGTTGTGCCCGCAATATCGGTTACAATTGCTGCGTCGCGATCAATCAAAGCATTGAAAAGACTAGATTTTCCTGCATTCGGCGGGCCGCCGAGCACGACCTTTACACCGTCGCGCAAGCGCTCCGCCGGCGGGCTTGCGAGCAGTGCCGCCATCTCATCTGCCAGCCCCTGCAAAGGTGCGACATCAGGCAAATCATCGGCCACATCGCCTTCGTCCGAGAAGTCGAGCAGCGCCTCCAACCGCGCTGATTCGCGCAGCAAGGTCACCTCCCATGAAGCGACCAACCGGCCCATCCCGCCTTCGGCCAGAGCCAGTGCGGAGCGGCGCTGCAATTCCGTCTCAGCGGCGAGCAGACCCGCCAGTCCCTCAGCCTCCGTCAGGTCAATCCGGCCATTTTCAAACGCACGACGGGTAAACTCTCCGGCTTCGGCCATCCGGCACCCCGGGATCCCGCCCAACGCCTCCAGAACCGCCGCTACAACAGCGCGCCCTCCATGAAGGTGCAGCTCAGCCAGATCTTCGCCAGTCGCCGTTGCAGGCCCCGGGAACCAAAGCGCCAAGCCGTCATCCAATGTCGCCCCATCCACACCCCGGAAGCGCCTCAGGCTGGCACGACGGGGTTCCGGCAAGGGTCCGGCCAGCGCCGTCAGTGCAGCCCCCGCCTGCGGCCCGCTGATGCGGACGACGGCGATACCGGAGGGCGGCAACCCACTGGACAGGGCAAAGATGGTCTCTGAACGCATAAAAAGGCGGGATTGGCGCGCCTAATCCTTCTTTTTCGGCGTTGATGTCGCGGAGGAAAGGCCCTTCACCAGATCCTTCACGAAATCCATGCCGGCGGCGCCACCGGGCACCCAGCTGCGGACCATCGTGTCGACCATGTCCGGTGTCAGGCCCGTGGTCATGACGTCCTTCATCTTGTCGAGATAGACATCATGCACCTCGGTCAGATCGGGCAGACCCACCAGACGCCGCACCTCTTCAGGGGTGCATTCAACCTCAATATTGAACTTCATGGGCCAACTCCCTTGAGCCATGCGCTATTAGCCGTCATCTGTGCGCCATGCACCGCGCATCCGCAACAGCCAGATTCGCAAGCCCCTTGGGCGCGCTCACATTAAGCGCGACGGACGATTGGCTGACGGGCCTGCACATCCCACCCTCGGTCGACACCGGGGCGACGCAGGGGGATGTCACCCACCCCGTCCTCGCCGCCGCTGTCGCCCAGTTGGGCGCCTGGTTTGCGGGGCGATTGCACGAGTTCGATTTGCCATTATCCCCATTGGAAAGCGCAGAAGGCGCGGCCCTACGCGCCGCCATCGCGTCTATTCCTTATGGAAAAACAATTACTTATGGTGAGCTCGCGGCAAATTGCGGTTCCGTGGCCCGCGCTGTCGGCGGGGCGTGCAAGGCCAATCCCTTCCCCCTCATCATTCCGTGCCACCGCGTCACATCTGCCGCCGGGCCTGAATTCTACTCCGGTGGCGCAGGCGCCCGCACCAAGAGCTGGCTGCTCGATTTCGAATATGCCAACCTCCCCCAAAATCAGAGGACACGACTGCTATGACGATGACCAAATTGGGCGATATGAACCTCTATGTGGCGGTGCCGAGCGCAACGCCGACCGCCGCGATTATCGTGATTCCAGAGATCTTTGGCCTGAACGCAGGCATCCGCCAGAAATGCGACAGCTGGGCAGCCAAGGGCTATCTGGCCGTGGCGCTCGACATCTTCTGGCGGTTCGCACCCGGCGTGGAACTCAACCCTGATGTCGAGGCTGAACTCAACGAAGCCTTTGGCTATTTCCAGCAATATGATGCGGATAAGGGCGTGCTCGATATCGAAACCGTCATCAAAGCGATCCGCCACGGCCTTGCCGGGCACGCGCCTGTTGCCAAGGTCGGTTGTGTCGGCTTCTGCCTTGGCGGGCGCCTCGCTTATATGGCAGCCGCCCGCACCGATATTGACGCGTCTGTCGGCTATTATGGCGTGATGATTGATCAGATGCTGGGCGAGTCGCACGCCATTGCCCACCCCCTGATGCTCCACATTCCGACCGCCGATCATTTTGTCGGCCCCGAAGCGCAGGCGGCGATCCACGCCGGGTTGGACGGCCACCCCAAGGTGACGCTGCATGATTATGTCGGACTCGACCACGGATTTGCTGCGGAAATGGGCAACCGGCGGGATGAGGCGGGTGCCGCGCTGGCCGATGGGCGGACCGAGGCGTTCTTCAAAGCGAATCTGGGGTGAAAATTGCTGTCATTCCCGCGAAAGCGGGAATCCACTAGGCCATCTATGGATCCCCGCTTTCGCGGGGATGACGCTGTAGGTTACCCCGGAAAAAGCGCCTGATATTGCGGTTTCACCAGTGCCTTCAGCCCCTTGGGGATGATGATCTCCAGATCATAGCTGCCTTCGGAATAGGGGCCTGCCGTGTAAGCGCCCAGAGACATCTCAATGCGGCTGAACTTGCCATAGATCGGCTTGTCCGGCCAGATTTCGGCCGATTCAAACAGCTTGGGGCAGTCGCCGAAGATGTCATCGCGCGGTGTTGGTTCCCCGCGCTTCACAATCCGCTCTTTATCCAGTGCGCGGCAATAAAGGGGCGTCAGCAACACCTCAGCCGCTTTGGGGTTCGTGAACAGGCCAGAGAATGGCGTCACACGCGCGGCCTTCACATCCCAGATCAGGCTGTCCGTATAGCCATAGCCATGCGCGCCGCCGGTATAGGCCCAGCGCTGGCCGGTAAGGATGAGGAGTCCGGGCAGTGTCGTCTGCACCGTCCAACTCGTTCCATTTTCATAGCTGTCGAGCGGCGGACCCGCTTCGGGGGGTTCATTGAAGAGCGGTGCATAGTCCTTGTACTGCGCCGCGCGGTCCTTCTTCAGATACGCGACCAGCGCGGGCGTCTTTTCCAAGGTCTTAGGCCAGACATAGCTGAACCCAGTCACCTTTGCAGGGGCCGCCGCCAAGGGCGTGGCCAAAAGCGAGAGGGAGAGGAGAAGGAGGCGTATCGTCATGTGTGCAGGCTATCTCGCGCATCGCCGGGGCACAATCGACAGATTAGACGTCGCGCAACAATTTGAACTCTAGATTACGCCTCACGCCCGGCCATTCATTGGCGATGATGGAGTAGCAGACGGTATCGCGCACCCGCCCGTCGACAATGCTGTGGTTCCGCAGAACCCCATCCTTCTTTGCGCCCAACCGCTCAATCGCCCGCTGAGAGGCATGGTTGAAATGGTCGGTGCGCAGCTGGACGCAAGAAGCTTCCATCACTTCAAAAGCATGGGTTAGCAACAAGAGTTTCGCCGCGCTGTTGACGGGCGACTGCTGGGCCGATTTGGCATAGAAGGTCGTGCCGATCTCCAGCCGCCGGGCGGCTTTGTTCATCCGCATGTAGCGCGTGCAGCCAACCACTTTACCTGCCGCGTTGAGCACGACGAACGGCATGGCGCGGCCATAGCTTGCCTCCCGCTCTGCCGTGTCGAGATAGGCATCGACCGTCGCTTCGGACGGAACCGCGGTGTAGAATAGCTCCCACAATTTGCCGTCTGATGCGGCCGCGACGATCACATCGCGGTCTGCCCGCACCATGGGCCTAAGCGTCACGTGCGGGCCGGAAAGTCGCGGCTGATCGGTCCAAGGATCGTTCATGCCGCGACCCTATCCGTTACATGCCTGCAATGGCCAGAACATGGGGTTGGACCTCGTGGAAGCCCTCCCAGATCATTTTGCCCGCCACATAGACGATGACGGCAAGGCCGAACCAGGCGATCCAGCGATACCGCTCAATATACTGGGCGATCACGTTGGCCGCGATCCCCATCAGAGCGACCGCAAAGATCAGGCCGACAATGAGGATGCCCGGATGCTCCCGTGCCGCGCCTGCCACGGCGAGCACATTGTCGAGGCTCATGGAGACGTCGGCAATGGCGACGGACCAAGCGGCGGCTGCAAAGCTTTTCGCCGCAGGAATGCCCGAATCCTCATCACCCGCAATCTCTGGCGACCCCGGTGACACACCTGCTTCGCCGTGGTGAAGATCGCGGTACATGCGCCAGGCGACCCACAAGAGCAGCAGACCGCCCGCCAGCACGAGGCCAACAATGCCAAGCAGCCAGCTGACCGTCAGCGCAAAGAAGATGCGCAGGACAAGCGCTGCGACCACGCCGATGACGATGACCTTCTTACGCTGATCGGCGGGAAGGCCCGCGGCCAGCGCGCCAACGACGATGGCATTGTCGCCGGCGAGAACAAGATCAATCAACAACACCTGCATGAACGCCGCGAACGCTGCGGGCTCTGTGATGTTGGAGAAGTCATTGACGATATGGCCCCAGATATCCCCGAATCCGCCCAGTGCCGGTGCACTGGTTGAGGCCAGTTGAAAAAGGTCGAGCATCATCACCCCTTACTGATTCATGCTGTCGAAGAAGTCGTCGTTGGTCTTGGAATCCTTCATCTTGTCGAGCAGGAACTCCATCGCATCTACGGTGCCCATCTGCATCAGGATGCGGCGCAGGAGCCACATCTTGGAGAGGTTGTCCTTGGCCACCAGCAGCTCTTCCTTGCGGGT
>CAJBSR010000048.1 GCA_903958285.1 uncultured Sphingomonadales bacterium | reverse complement strand
GGCTGCGCGGTTCAGCCGGTCATTTATCGCTTCGCCCAGACCTTCGACGGGGATCGGCGCAACGGCGATCTTGGGGGAACTGGATGCATCGGCCTGATGGAGCAGATCGAACAAGTTGGCGGCGGCTTCTGCTAAGTTCGCTTTCGCACTGAGGTTGGCATGGCAGTCCATTGGACCATAACCGATCAGCCATTCTCCCGCTTCGGCGGAGGTGGCGGCGAGCCGCAACGGCTTCGTCGGCGCATAGTGACTGGCGAGTTGGCCTGGGGCCTCAATGTCGCTGCCAGATGACGGGGTGAGCCCAAGATCGATTGGCCCTGGCCGGAGCAGTCGTGCATTGCCATCGGTCAACGCGATGATCGTGGATTCCAGCCCCGCCTGCGTTGCCCCCGCGTCAATGATAAGGGGAATACGGCCAGCAAGGCTCTTAAGAACATGCGAGGCCCGCGTGGGGCTGATCGTGCCGCTGGCGTTGGCGCTGGGCGCGGCGAGCGGCTTTCCTGAGACGCGAAGAAGCTCCTGCATGGCCGGGTGGGCGGGCACCCGGATAGCGATCGACGGGAGCCCTGCGGTTGCCAGCGCGGCAATACCGTTGTCCGAACGGGCCGGCAGGACGAGAGTCAGCGGCCCGGGCCAATGTTTTGCAGCCAGCGCACGGGCAGTATCGTCAAAGACGGCCAGGCCCTCTGCTGCTTCCAGATCGGGCACGTGAACGATTAAAGGATTAAAGGAGGGGCGCCCTTTGGCGGCATAGATGCCTGCAACGGCCGCGCCGCTTGTCGCGTCGGCGGCGAGTCCATAGACCGTTTCTGTCGGCACAGCGACGCATTGACCGGCCAAGATCAGGCGCGACGCCTCCGCAATCGCGGCGGTGCCGTAGGGTCGAACCTCGGTGGCCAAAGGGGAGATTGTCTCCATCGTGCGCAGCGCTATAGCCCTTGGCAGCCGCATGCAACATCAGGGATTTCCGCATGACCTATTCGCCGCCCACTGCTGAACAGCGCTTCGTTCTGGATCATGTCACCCGGATGGATGAACTCGCCGCTGCCCCGCGCTTCGAAGCGGCGACGCCGGACATGGTGGATGCAATCCTTGAAGGTGCCGCCGCACTTGCCGCAGGCGAATGGGCGCCGACAAATCGGGTGGGGGACACCAACACGCCCAAATGGAATGACGGGACCGTCACGATGCCGCCGGGCTTTAAGGAAGCGTATCGGGCCTATGTCGATGGCGGGTGGGGCACGATTGACAGCGATCCGGCCTTTGGCGGGCAGGGACTTCCCTTTGCGCTTGGCTTTGTCGTGCTGGAAAACCTCGGCACGGCCAATATGGGCTTCGGCCTTTGCCCGATCCTTACCTCCGGCGCGATTGAGGCGATTGCCTCCCACGGCAGCCCGGAACAGCAGCAAATGTATTTGCCCAATCTGGTGTCTGGCCATTGGTCTGGCACGATGAACCTGACGGAGCCGCAAGCCGGGTCAGACGTCGGGGCGCTGCGGTCCACAGCTGAGCCCGCCGCCGATGGCAGCTACCGGATTAAAGGCACCAAGATTTATATCACCTTTGGCGAACATGATCTGGTGGACAATATCGTCCATCTGGTGCTCGCCAGAACGCCGGGAGCGCCTCCGGGAACGAAGGGTATTTCGTTGTTTCTCGTTCCCAAGGTCCGTCCTGACGGCAGCCGGAACGATGTCCGTTGCGTTTCGATTGAGCATAAGCTCGGCATTCACAGCTCGCCCACGTGCGTGATGTCCTATGGAGACAATGATGATTGCCATGGCTGGCTGATCGGCCCCGAAATGGGCGGGATGCGCGCGATGTTCACGATGATGAACAATGCGCGCCTCAATGTCGGCCTTCAGGGTGTCCAGATTGCCGAGCGTGCGACGCAGCAGGCGATTGGTTACGCTAAGGACCGTATCCAGTCAGCCCGCCCCGATTCCGGTGGCAAGTCGGTGGCGATTATCGAACATCCCGATGTGCGCCGCATGTTGCTGCGCATGAAGGCGCTGACAGAGGCTGCGCGGGCTTTGCTATATCTCGCTGCCAGCAATGTGGACCGGTCGCGTCTGGGCATGGAGGGCGCCCGCACACGGGTGGACCTGCTGACGCCGCTGGCTAAGGCCTATGGAACCGACATTGGCTGCGAAGTCTCCAGCCTTGGTATTCAGGTGCATGGCGGCATGGGCTTCATCGAGGAAACAGGTGCTGCCCAGCATTATCGGGATGCGCGCATTGCCCCGATCTATGAAGGCACAAACGGCATTCAGGCCGCCGATCTGGTCGGTCGTAAACTCGCCGGTGACGGCGGCACCGGCATGGCGGCGCTGATTGCCGATGTCCGCGCTGAGGCGGAAGATGAGCGGTTGATCGCCCTGACCAATTTGGTCGAGCAATTGACGGCCATTCTGTTGGATGCTGACATCGATGACCGGTTGGCCGCGAGCTACCCCTATCTGACGATGGTGTCTGTCATGACCTGTGGTTGGCTGATGGAACGGCAGGCGCGCGTTGCGGCCGAGTTGCTGGAGCGTGGTGAAGGCGATCCCGCCTTCCTGCGGGCAAAGGTCGTGACGGCGCGTTATTATCTGGCCCACATGGTGGGTGAGGCGATGGGGCTTGCCTCATCGGTGACATCGGGGGCGGAATATCTCTATGATCTGACGTCGGAAGAACTGGCAGCCTAACCTAACAGAGGCGCTTGGGGCTGTGCATTCGGCCCTAGCGCGCT
>CAJBSR010000047.1 GCA_903958285.1 uncultured Sphingomonadales bacterium | reverse complement strand
GTGAGTACTCCGCAGCACACATTCCCGGGGCTCGCTACGCGAACTGCGCCACCGACCTGTCCGGACCAGTGATCGAGGGAGTCACCGGTCGCCGCCCCTTCCCGGACCCGGAGGCCTTCCGCCGGGTGCTGGGCGAGTGGGGCATCGGTCCGGACACGCAGGTGGTCGCCTACGACGCGCAGAACGGCCTGATGGCGGCCTCACGCGTCTGGCTGATGCTCCGCTGGATGGGTCACGAGGCGGTCGCCGTGCTCGACGGCGGGATTCAGGCGTGGCTCGCCGCCGGTCTTCCCGTCGACGACGCCGCTCCCGGGCCGAACACCCGTGCCTTCACCGGCGTGCCATCGGCCTCGGCCACTTCTTCGCTCAGGCAGACGGGTACCCAGTGCCGGCGCATCAGTTGCCCCATTGGCGCCTTACCCTCGACGCGGCACAGCAGATCGTTTTCTTCGGCGCTCAGCATGCTGTTCTCCTGCAGCGGTCATGATTGCTTGGATGCCCGGCAACCTCATTTACCTCAGTTACCGCAGTTACCTCAGTTACTTAGGGCTCTAAGTAATTGGGCCGAGAATGTAAAACAGCCAGCAGAAAATGTCCAGTCAGCCTATGTGCCGGCGCGGAGCGCTAAAGCGCAGCGGTTATCATTGCGGCCTGATTTTTTTCAAGGAAGTCGCAATGGCAACGCCCAAGAAAGCCAGCAAGCCTGCAACTAAGCTCGCAACCAAGCTCGCAACTAAGTCCGCTACGAAAACAGCGGCAAGCAAAACTGCCACCGGCAAGAGGGCCTATCACTCGGATGGCGCTGCCACCAAGAAGCGCGGCTATCCCGATCTGCATGATCACCTCAAGGCGCTGGACGATGCCGGCCTGCTGGTTACCGTGGATCGCCCCATCAACAAAGACACCGAGCTGCATCCGCTGGTGCGCTGGCAGTTCCGGGGCGGCATTGCCGAGAAGGACCGCAAGGCCTTCCTGTTCACCAATGTCTACGACTCCAAGGGCAAGCACTACGACATTCCGGTGGCGGTGGGTGTGCTGGCGGCCAATCGCGAGATCTATCGCATCGGCATGGGCTGCGATCTCGACAAGGTGAATGAAACCTGGACGCGTGCTGCGGCCAACCCGATCAAGCCCAAGGTGGTGAGCAGTGCGCCTTGCCAGGAAATCGTCATTCGCGGCAAGGACCTCGACAAGCCGGGCAATGGACTGGACGGTATTCCGGTGCCGATCTCGACCCCGGGCTGGGACAACGCCCCCTACACCACGCTGTCGCAATACATCAGTAAAGACCCCGACACCGGCATCCAGAACATGGGCGTCTATCGCGGCCAGATCAAGGCACCAAAACGCATAGGTATGAACCCCTCGCTGGAGCTGCGTCCGGGCATCTATGTGCACTGGGAAAAGAGCCGCGCCCGCAAGAAAAAACTCGCCGCCTGCGTGGTGCTGGGTGTGCCGGCATTCATCGCCTTTACCTCGGTGCAAAAGCTGCCTGAGAACGTCGACGAGCTGGATGTTGCCGGCGGCCTGATCGGACGCCCGATCAATGTGGTGAAGGCCAAGACCGTCGATTTGTATGTGCCGGCGGAATCCGAAATCGTCATCGAAGGCTATATCGACACCGAGTGGCTCGAGCCAGAAGCACCGTTTGGCGAATCGCATGGTCATGTGAATCTGCAGGAATTCAATGCCTTCATGGAGGTAACCTGCATCACCCGCCGCAAGAACGCGATTTTCACCTCCATCATTTCGCAGGTCACCCCTTCGGAATCGAGCGTGGGCAATCGCTCAGTGGTGGACAACGACAAAGGTGTGTGTATGCATTCCCCCCTCTACATTGTTTTTTGGTCGTCAATTCTCATGTTCAC
>CAJBSR010000046.1 GCA_903958285.1 uncultured Sphingomonadales bacterium | reverse complement strand
ATCTGCACCGGGGTTCACGACGATCGTCGACTTCTGGTCGCCGAGGGGTGATTTCACAATGCATTCATAGGTGCCTGCAACGCTCATTATACTCTCCTTCATGCCACGGGAGGTCAGTTTCCGCCCGCCTGAGACATTAGTTCGACTGGAAGACCAAGTTTTTCAAGCTGTGGACGAACAATTTTCGCATCGCCCACCACGACCCACAACATCTGGTCCGGTTTCAAAACCGCCCGAATGGACGCATCCAGCTGCGCGCGCGTCATGCCGCGATACTGTGACGCTAGGGAATCGTAGAAATCATCGGCCCGACCGTAGAGCGCATTGCGTTGCAGCGCGCTGAGCACGGCGCCGGACGTTTCGTAGCTGCCGGGCAGTTCAAGGATGTTGCCATTGATGATCCGCGCGCGTTCTTCCTCGGTGATCCCCTTGGTTGAGAGAAAATCAGTCATGTCAGACTGGATCGCGGCAATTGATTCGCCCGTCCGGTCCGCCTGCACCGGCGCCAGAACGATATAAGGCACATCGCCTGCCACGCGATTGATGGAGGCGCGCACGCCGTAAGACCAGCCTTTGGTTTCCCGCAAATTGGTATTGATCCGCGACAGGAAATCGGTGCCCAGCGCCTGATTGGCCGTGATGAGGGTTTCCAGATCATCCGTGCCTTTCTTGGGCAAGATCTGACCGCCCAAAATATATGACTGCGGCGATCCTGGCCGATCAATGAGGACGATACGCGGCGTGGCAGGCGCAATGGTCCCGCCCAATGGCTTAACCCCAGCCTCGCCTTGCGACGTCCAATGGCCAAACTGCACATCCAACGCCTTTGTGATTTTGCCGAGCGGTTGATCACTCACGACAAACAGCGTTGCCTTTTCCGGGCGGATCCAGGCGCGATGGAAGGCCACCAGATCCTCGCGCGTCAGCTTCTGCACCGTGTCAGAATTTCCAGAACCGGTGAAGGACACGCCATAAGGATGCCCCGGCCCATAGAGGAGCGGCGGCAATGTGCGCAGCGCAATGCTTTGCGGGTTCTTCAATTCAGACTGGATGCGCGCCAGTTGCTGGTCCCGCAGACGTGCCACTTCCGCAGGCACGAAATCAGGCTTCAGCACCACATCCCCAAATAAGGCGAGCGACGGCGCAAGATTGGCCGACAGCGCCGTGAGGCTGATCGACGTTCGATCGAGCGACGCGCCGATGCCGATGTCCGCGCCAAGCCGCTCCTGCTCTTCCGCGATCTGAACCGACGTCCGGCCTGCCGCCCCTTCATCTAGCAGCGAGAGCATCAGCGCCTGCGTGCCCTGCTTGTCGCGCGGGTCTGCGACATTGCCCACATCAAAGCTCATCGCGATCTGCGTCATCGGAACAGCCGTGCGGCGGACATAGACGATGGGAATGCCGTTGGAGAGTTTGGACCGTTCGATATCGGGGAAGTTCAGATCGGCAATCGCGCCAACAGGCGGCGGAGCGATGGTCGGCGCAGGCAGCGTTTCTGCTGCCGCAGGCGTTTCACCCTCCACCAGAGGTGCTGATTTTGGGCGCGCTTCGGCATAAGCGTCCCGCTCACCGGGTTCGACCGTCAGCGCATAAACAGGCCGGGTCAGCCAGGTCTGCATCGCGCGGGTGACTTCGGCAGGCTTGATGGTGGCAAGCGCATTCAATTCCTTCTTATAGGCGTTGCTGTCCCCCAGATAGAGTTCGCCTTCAGCCAACTTCACGGCTTTGCCGCTGAAATCACCAACCTGTTCCAGCCCCGCGATGGTCGAAGAGACAGCCTGCGTTGCCACACGGCGCACTTCATCTTCGGTCGGTCCGGTCTTGATATAGTCGCCAACCAGTTGATCGAGACGCTTGGCGAGCACCGCTGGATCCACGCCCGGGCGAACATCAGCCGACACCGTGACCCAGCCCAGTTGTGCGCCTTCCGAATAATAAGCCGACACGCCGACCGCGAGCTTTTCATCCCGCACAAGCGCATTGTCGAGGCGGGAGCTGGAAAGCCCCCCCAGCACATGCGCGCCGACGCGCAGGCCAACCGCATCCGGATTGTCGATGCCGGGGACGGCCCAATAGCGATAGAGCCGCGTCGTCGCGACACGGTCCTTCATCACTTCAAACTTTGGGGCATCGAGCGTTGGGATCGGCACCGCAATTTTAGGCTGCTTCGGCCCCGCGGCGATGCCGCCAAACCACTTCTCAACAAGCGGGCGAGCAGTCTTTGCGTCAATGTCCCCGGCCAGCACGAGCACCGCATTGTTCGGCCCATAATGCTGACGGAACCAACCCTTCACATCTTGAAGACTGGCCGCATCAAGGTCCGCCATCGATCCGATGACAGAATGGCCATAGGGATGACCTTCCGGCAGCGTGCCCTTCAACTGCGCATATTGGACAAGGCCATAAGGCTGGTTGTCGCGCTGGCGCTTTTCATTCTGGACGACGCCGATCTGGTTGGTCAGCTTTTCCTGCGTCACTGCGCCGAGCAGATGCCCCATCCGGTCGCTTTCGAGGAACAATGCCCGTTCCAGAGCGCCGGTCGGCACTGTCTGGAAATAATTGGTCCGGTCAAACCATGTCGTGCCGTTCAGGTCGGTCGCGCCCAAAGCCTGCATCGGCGCGAAGTAATCCCCCGGCGCATTTTCTGACCCGTTGAACATCAGATGCTCAAACAAATGGGCAAAGCCAGTCTTACCCTTGGGCTCATGTTTGGAGCCCACATCATACCACATGGAGACCGCGACAACGGGCGCCTTGCGGTCAGTATGCACGATGACGCGCAGGCCATTTGGCAAAGTGAACTTCTCATGCGGGATGTTCACTTGTTTGATCAGCTTGGCGACCGGCACCGGGGCTTGCACCTTCTGGGCCAGCACGGGCGGCGCGAGAATGGTGGAGGCCATCAGGGCAAGAGCGAAAAGGCGCATTTGGGTTCCTTCAACTTGGACGTGGCGCTGTTCTACCCGCAGGCGGGAGGGGCGCAACGCCAGATAGAAAATGTGAGCTGAACATCCGATTGACGCAGGCCCGTCACATCTGCAACTCTAACCTATTCAAATCGGAGTTCCCATGCGTTTTCAAACCTATACCGCCCTCGCCTTTCTCTCCCTTCTTCCTGCCGGGCTATCCGCCGCCCCGGGAGACAGCATCACACCGGACGCGGTAAAGGCGCATGTCACCTTCCTTGCCGATGATCTGCTGGAAGGCCGCGATACCGGCGCCAAGGGCCATGAGATCGCCGCCCGTTATGTCGCCACCCAATTCGCCGGCATGGGCCTGACGCCGGCCAATAAGGGTGACTGGTATCAGCGCGTCCCGATGGTTGAGATCAAGCCCAATGCCGATGCACAGTTCAGCATCAACGGGACCGCCTTTGAACATCTGAAACAAGTCGTCGTCTCCGGCAGCGGCGGCAAGATCGGCGAACGTGTTGAAGGCCGCGTGGTCTTTGGCGGCTTTTGCATTGATCGGCCCGAATATGGCCTCAACGATCTCAAGACACTGAACGTGAAGGGCAAGATTGTCGCTTGCCTATCGGGCTTCCCCAAGGGAATGCCGAGCGACATCGGCGCGCATCTCAACGCCGAAAAAGCAAAGGTCCTCTCCCAGCGCGGCGCAATCGGTCTGATCTCGCTCCGGTCACTGGAACGAGAAAAGCAGACACCCTGGTCGCGCGTGCTGGAATATGCCGACAACCGCTCCGTCCGCTGGACCAATGCGGATGGCAGCCCCTTCGACACCGCCCCCAATTTGCGCGCGTCCGCCACGCTGGATCGGGCCGCTGCCGACGCCCTGTTCGCAGGCACGAAGCGCAGCTTTGCGGACATCCTTGCCGAAGCCGATGCCAAGGGCGGCAAGCCCAAGCCGTCTGATACCGGCAAGACCGCCGTCATTGGCCGCACAACGGCGCTCAGTCCCTTTACCAGCCCCAATGTCATCGGGATGTTGCCGGGGTCAGACCCGGCGCTCGCCAATGAATATGTTGTCGTCATGGGCCATCTTGATCACATCGGGATCAAGCCCGGCGTGACCTCCGGCGATGCGATCAATAACGGCGCGATGGACAATGCGACGGGCATCGCAACCATGCTGGAGGCCGCCCGCGCCATGGCCGCCAACCCCGTCCGGCCCAAGCGTCCGGTGCTGTTCGCCGCCGTCACGGGCGAAGAGAAAGGCCTGCTCGGCGCAGACTATCTCTCCCGCTTCCCCGTCGTGCCAGAGGGCGGCCACGTGGTTGCTGTCGTCAATCTCGACATGCCGATCCTCACCTATGACTTTACCGATGTTGTCGCTTTCGGGGCGGAGCATTCCACCCTCGGACCCGTTGTGGCGGCCGCCACCGCCAAAGACGGCGTGGCCCTCTCGCCTGATCCGATGCCCGAAGAAGGCCTATTCACTCGGTCAGACCATTACCGCTTCGTTCAGCGTGGCATCCCCTCCATCTTCTTGGTCACCGGCCATGCGGGTCCGGGGGCGAAGGCGTTCAGCGACTTTTTGAAGACGCATTATCACCGCGTGTCGGATGACCTTGCCTTGCCGCTCAACTGGAACGCCGCGGCCAAATTCTCCCGCATCAACATGCTGATCGCCACCGAAATCGCCAACGCGCCCGAAGCGCCGAAATGGTATTCGGACAGCTTCTTCGGGAAAGTGTTCGCCCCAGATGCGGCCAAGGCCAAGCGCTGAGACATTGCCCTCAAAGGTTCGGAAGTGGAGGAAGTTGAAGGCCTTAGGCGGCTGAAATAGGGGCCTTGTAGGAAAGGGGTAACTTCGGCGCTTCCCTCGCCCTCAGACTGAGCCTGCCGAAGCCTGCGCCCCACCCCATTTCGTCGTGCTGAACTTGTTTCAGCATAACCGGGCGGAGACGTCCTTTCATCCGGCCAGCACGCGCCAATCTGTTATCCTGAAACAAGTTCAGGATGACGAGGAGCAGTCGTGCTTTTGAACATCATAGCGATACCCTTGCACAGACCACCCCCTGTAGGACAGCATCTAGATTACACACGCGCCCCTTGTGTGACGAATATGCAACACTACATCGGATGTGAAAGAAAGGGGAAGCTATGAACCTCGAAAAATTCACTGACCGCGCCAAGGGCTTTCTCCAGTCGGCGCAAACCGTTGCGATCCGGGTCAATCATCAGCGGATCGCGCCCGAGCATTTGCTCAAGGCGCTGCTCGAAGACAATGAAGGCATGTGCGCTGGGCTGATCAAGGCTTCGGGCGGCGATGCCGCTGCTGCCGTGCGGGAAACCGATGCGGCGCTGGCCAAGATTCCCGCCGTGTCGGGTTCGGGCGCCAACCAGCCGCCGGGCCTCGACAATGATTTGGTCCGCGTGCTCGATCAGGCAGAGCAGGTCGCGGCCAAGGCGGGCGACAGCTATGTCACCGTGGAACGGCTGCTGCTCGCCCTCGCCCTCGCCAGCACGACCGAAGCGGGCAAGGCACTCGCCAAGGCCGGGCTCAAGCCCGAGGCACTGAATGCGGCCATCAACGAACTGCGCAAAGGCAAGTCAGCCGACACCGCGTCCGCCGAAGACCGTTATGATGCGCTCAAGAAGTTCGCGCGTGACCTGACGGAAGCCGCGCGCGAGGGTAAGCTTGACCCTGTGATCGGCCGCGATGAGGAAATCCGCCGCACCATCCAGATCCTTGCCCGCCGCACCAAGAACAACCCTGTCCTCATCGGTGAACCCGGCGTCGGCAAGACGGCGATTGCGGAAGGCCTTGCCCAGCGCATCATCAATGGCGACGTGCCCGACACGCTGAAGGACCGCACGCTCATGTCACTCGACATGGGCAGTCTGATTGCGGGCGCCAAATATCGCGGTGAGTTTGAAGAGCGCCTGAAAGGCGTACTTGATGAGGTGAAGGCCGGCGAAGGCCATATCATCCTCTTCATCGATGAGATGCACACGCTGATCGGTGCGGGCAAATCCGAAGGCGCGATGGACGCGGGCAATCTGCTGAAGCCCGCTCTGGCACGCGGCGAGCTGCACTGCATCGGCGCGACCACGCTCGATGAATACCAAAAGCATGTCGAAAAGGACGCGGCGCTCCAACGCCGCTTCCAGCCCGTCTTCGTGGGCGAGCCGACGGTGGAGGACACCATCTCCATCCTGCGCGGCCTGAAGGAGAAATATGAGCTGCACCACGGCGTGCGCATCACCGATGGCGCGCTTGTGTCTGCCGCGACGCTTTCCAACCGCTACATCGCTGATCGCTTTCTGCCGGACAAAGCCATCGACCTGATGGACGAGGCCGCCAGCCGTCTGCGCATGGAGGTGGAGTCCAAGCCCGAAGAGATTGAAACGCTGGACCGCAAGATCATCCAACTGAAGATCGAACGCGAGGCGCTGAAGCGTGAGACCGATCAGGCATCGAAGGACCGGCTGGAAACGCTGGAAGGCGATCTGGCGAACTTGGAACAGCAGTCCGCCGAACTCACCACCCGCTGGATGGGTGAGAAGGACAAGATTGCAGGCGAAGCCAAGATCAAGACCGCGCTCGATGCCGCACGCTCCGAACTGGAACAGGCGCAGCGTGGCGGTGATCTCGCCAAGGCGGGGGAGCTGCAATACGGCACCATCCCCACGCTTGAAAAGCAATTGGCCGAAGCCGCGGGTGCCGCCGAAGGCGCGATGCTGCGTGAGGAAGTGACTGCGGATGACATCGCCGCCGTCGTCGCCAAATGGACGGGCATTCCTGTCGAACGGATGATGACCGGCGAGCGCGAAAAGCTGCTCGCGATGGAAGCGACCATCGGCAAGCGCGTCATCGGGCAAGCCGATGCGGTGAAAGCCGTCTCCACCGCCGTCCGTCGCGCACGTGCGGGATTGCAGGACCCGAACCGTCCTTTGGGCAGCTTCCTTTTCCTCGGCCCAACGGGTGTCGGCAAGACCGAGCTGACCAAGGCGCTGGCTGGGTTCATGTTCGATGATGACAATGCGATGGTCCGTATCGACATGTCCGAATTCATGGAAAAGCATTCGGTCGCACGGCTGATCGGTGCCCCTCCAGGCTATGTCGGCTATGAGGAAGGCGGCGTCCTGACCGAGGCTGTCCGGCGCAGGCCCTATCAGGTCATCCTGTTTGATGAGGTAGAAAAGGCGCATAGCGACGTCTTCAACATTCTGTTGCAGGTGCTGGACGATGGCCGCCTCACCGACGGACAGGGCCGCACCGTCGACTTCACCAACACGATCATCGTGCTGACGTCCAACCTTGGTTCGCAATATATTGCGGGCTTAGGCGAAGGCGAGAGCGTGGAGTCTGTCGAACCGCAGGTCATGGAAATCGTGCGCGGGCATTTCCGCCCCGAATTCCTCAACCGTCTGGATGAGATCATCCTGTTCCACCGCCTTGGCGTGGACCACATGGCGCCGATTGTGGACATTCAGGTCGGCCGTGTCGCCAAGCTGTTGAAGGACCGCAAGGTGACGCTCGACCTCACCGATGCCGCCCGCGCCTGGCTGGGCCGGGTCGGCTATGACCCCATCTATGGCGCCCGCCCGCTGAAGCGCGCGGTGCAGCGCTATCTGCAAGATCCGCTCGCCGACAAAATCCTGCGCGGCGACGTGCTGGATGGCTCCACCGTCCATGTGGACGAGGGCGACGGGCAGCTGGTGTTGAGTTGAAGGTGGTGCGTCCCCTGTCAGCGCCAGGGACGCGCCACATCAAAAGCAATGGTCAGCCGCTCCCCGCTCGCAAAGGGAGTGGTGCCATGCCACATGGTGGACGGGAACAGCGCCAGCGTGCCCGCGACGGGCGCGATTTCGCGATAGGCAGGTAAGTCGAGGCCCAACTCTGCGGACGGCTTTCCGAACTGGAGCCAACCGGCCGGCGGCGGTCCAAGCTCCTCCTGCGGCGGGCGGTCCACATAGATGGCCGAACTGATCCAGCCTTCCGTATGCGTGTGCGCTACATGAAAGCCGTCGGCCTTGAGCTTGACCGACCAGCTTCCGGCAAAGCGTAAATTGGTGCGCGGTGTGCCAAGCAGGGGATGGCCCGGCACGTGCGGCGGCAAGGCATCGATATACATCCGCAGCGCCTCTAGCACGCGGCTGCGCACGGCCCGGATTTCGGGTTCCTGCCTATGGAAAAGCGGCTTATCTGTCTGGGTGCCGCCGCGCACGGATTGTTCGAGGAAGGGCTGCTGGGCTGTGTGCAGCCGACGCAGCAGCGCCGCAAGGGTCGCCAGTTCCTGATCTGAAAAACCGAGATTGATCTGCGCGATAAAGGGCGGTGCGCCATCCAGCCATTGGGCGCGATTGTCCCCCAGCAGGCGCCAGATGACGGAAAGATAGGGCCACACCGCCTCGCTGCCGGACAACTGAAGCAGCGGCTCCGCAATGTCTTTCGCCTGTTCATAGCGGCCCGTGCGCAGGCAATGCCTTATGTGCGACAACGCCCCCGCAGGGCCAACGGCTGCCGACGCCTTTTCGTAGAGCATCTGCGCGCGATCATGATCGCCGGTTTCCGACGCAATATGCGCATCTACCGCGTCAAGGTCCGGCAGGTCGCCGAGGCGGGACCGAAGCCCGGCGATGATCGCCTTTGCCTCCTCCCAACGTTGGGCGCGGGCCATATTGCGATACCAGGCAAGGTGGAGCGCCATATCGGCAGGTGCGGCCGCAGCAGCCTTGCGATAGCTCGCATCATAGTCCGGATCACCTGCAGCACGGCGCATCGCCGACAGCGCGTCATGCCCTGCGATCCAGCCCGGCTGTTGAACAATGGATTCTTCCAACACGTCTGATGCCGCCGCCCTCTGCCCTTCTGCGTCCAACGCGACGGCATGGTTCAGGCGGACTTGAAGGTCCTCCGGCGCAAGCGACCGGGCCCTCCCGAACAACTTGGCGGCAGGTGCACCCATTTCCAGCGCCGTCAGCGCGCGGCCATTGGCGATGCGCGGATCAGACGGCGCCGCCTTCGCGGCCTGATCGAATGCCGCCGCCGCGCGATCCATCTGCTGTTCTTGCCGAAAGGCGAGCGCGAGCATCTGCCAGACAACCCCGCTTCCGGGCACGAGCGGGGCAAGCGGTTCCAGCAGCGCAATCGTCAGGTCAGACCGGCCCGCCTCATTCGCGTCGATGGCGTAGTTGACGGCGTTGGTGATGGTGACAGGCGTGATCCCGCCACGGCTATGCTCGGCCTGCAAAGCAGCTACGAGTTGCGTATAGCGGGCTTCGAAACCTTGGGTCATAGCGCGTGGACCTGCTGGCCCCCGGCTTTGATGACGGCTGCAATGCCCGCTTGCTCCTCCGGCGTCAGGGCGGGATGCCACATATCGAATATCACGATGACGCGCAGGCGATCCGATGGATTGACGGCCTCGTGCTCCACGCTGTCATCAAACACCCAGGCCTTGCCGCGATCCCAATAGCGCGTTTCGTCACCCACGCGGAACCAGCAGCCCTCCGGCACGATGAGCGGAAGATGGCATAAAAGCCGCGTGTTGGTGACGCCGCTGTGGGGCGGGATTGAGGTGTTGGGCGCGAGGAGCGAGAACATCGCATTGGGGCCGATCCCGGCAACGTCGGGCTGCGGAACAGTCTCAAGCAACCCCATCGTCACTGGGCAGTGGCGGGCATTTTCAGCGATGGTGGCGCCGCGCGCGGTCAGGTGGATCGCCGTCCAGTCACGGTTGTGGTTGAGCGCGGCCCATTGATCGATGGGCACATTTTCCGGGTAATTGACATAAGGGACGAGCTTGGCCGCCTCTGCGTTCAAGACTGTTTCAAACTCGCGCTGGATATCATCCACTGCCGCTTCGAAACCACTTATCCAAGGGAAGAGCGCGCGGTCATCATGGAAAGGGATTTCCGGCAGATCGGGGTAGCAATAGTGCGACGGGCCTTCGCGGTCCGCCTCGGTCAGGTGGACGGCGTTGGTGATGAGCCGATCAAGCTGGGGAGAAAGAGGCCCAACGGATCGCGCCGCGCTGCGCAGAAAATCAGCATGGCGGACCTGCCATTCCCGATATTTGGTGCGGGCGAGCGTCAGGACGGGCGTCATATGGTCAGGCAGCGTCTCCGGCGCATTGGCCAAAGCGCGTCCAAAGCCTTGCCCCGCCTGATCGACGTCGCCGCTGTGATGACAATGCATGGCGCGCATCAACAACGCCGAAAAGTCGCGCGGATTGAGGGTGAGCGCACGATCAAGCGCAGCAAGGGAGTCTGCCGACTGCCCCGTCGCGCGGTACATGGCGGAGAGCTTCAGCCAGACGCCGAAGTTCGCCGGCTCCTCGACAAGGATGCCGCGCAGAATATCCCGCGCAGATGCAAAGTCGCGGGCGGCGGCGGCGGCATCGGCCTCTTGTTCACGCGGGGATGTCATTCCTGCGAATTGCCCGACTTTTGGGCAAAAAGAAAGGCGGCGGAGCCGAAGCTCCACCGCCCAATCTTTTCATCTTCGTTCTGAGCGGGACTTAGAAGTCAGCGCTCAGGTTCACGAAGACGTT
>CAJBSR010000045.1 GCA_903958285.1 uncultured Sphingomonadales bacterium | reverse complement strand
TGACCGCGGATCTGGACGCGGTTGGCTTCAACCTTGTCGGCTATGGCTGCACGACCTGCATCGGTAACTCCGGCCCTTTGGCAGAGCCTATCTCCGCCGCGATCAACGGCCATGACATTGTTGCCGCCTCGGTCATTTCGGGCAACCGCAACTTTGAAGGCCGCGTGTCGCCCGATGTACGCGCGAACTTCCTCGCATCGCCGCCCTTGGTTGTCGCCTACGCGCTTAAGGGCACAGTGACCGAAGACTTCACAACCACGCCGATTGGTCAGGCAACGGACGGCAGCGATGTATATCTGCGCGATATCTGGCCCACCAATCAAGAAGTGCATGATGTCATGACCGCAAACATCGACCGTTCGATGTTCACCGCGCGTTATGCGACCGTCTATGAAGGCGATGCGCATTGGCAGAAGATTCAGGTCGAAGGATCGGACACCTACACATGGCGCGCCGGTTCGACTTATGTCGCAAATCCGCCCTATTTTGAAGGGATGAGCATGACGCCGGCGCCCGTGATGGATATCATCGAGGCAAAGCCGCTGGCGATCCTGGGCGATTCCATCACCACCGACCACATCTCACCCGCCGGATCGATCAAAGCGGACAGCCCGGCTGGAAAATTCCTTATGGAACATCAGGTTAGCAAGGCTGACTTCAACAGCTACGGCGCCCGCCGCGGCCACCACGAGGTCATGATGCGCGGCACCTTCGCCAACATCCGCATCAAGAACGAAATGGTCCCCGGCATCGAAGGCGGCATGAGCAGCTACAACGGCGAAGTCATGCCCATCTACGACGCCGCCATGAAGCACAAAGCCGACGGCACGCCACTGGTGGTCATCGCCGGCAAGGAATATGGCACCGGTTCGTCCCGCGATTGGGCCGCAAAAGGCACCAACCTCCTCGGCGTCCGCGCAGTCATCGTCGAAAGCTTCGAACGCATCCACCGTTCAAACCTGGTCGGCATGGGCGTTTTGCCACTGCAGTTCATGGAAGGCGAAAGCCGGACCACATTGGGCCTGAACGCCAACGACAGCTTCACGATCACCAGCGTTGGAAAGCTTCAGCCACGCCAGACGGTCACCGTCATGGTCACCCGCAAGGACGGCAGCACGTTCAATTTCGACACGCTGTGCCGCATCGACACCGCGAACGAAGTCGAATATTTCATGAACGGCGGCATCCTGCACTATGTGCTAAGGAAGCTAGCGGCTTAAACCGCCCCGTTACATTCTGGCTAAGATCGACAGCGCGCTGCCTGCAAATGCGGCGCGCCCACACAGGTGTATAACGCGCGACGGTGTGGCGTTATCCTGAACTAAGTTCAGGATAACGAGACGTTTTTCCGTTAGTCCACCGCCTCGATCCGCACCATCAAAGCCTCGACCTGCACCTGCGCGGCGGCTTCTGCGTTGAGCTCCGCCACAACGCCGTCGAACGGGGCGGTGAGGCTGTGTTCCATCTTCATCGCTTCGAGCGTGAGGAGTTTCTGACCCTTCGTCACGACATCGCCCGCCGCGACGTCC
>CAJBSR010000044.1 GCA_903958285.1 uncultured Sphingomonadales bacterium | reverse complement strand
GCCGTTCCCTCATCGAGAGTGCGGAACGCTACGCCGATCTGCTCACCCGCGCGCGGTGTGATGCCAACTGGTATGCCGCGGCATGGCGCCTAAAGGGCGTAGCCGCCAGCTTTGGCGCGACTATTCTCCTCAAGGCGGCCGACGACGCGATTGATGCGGCCCCCGGTGATCCTGTCGTGCTTCGCAAGGTGAGTCGGGCGATTAGTGCCCTGAAGGGCTAAGCTGCCAACAGTTTGCAAATCGCTGCAAAAGCCTTATCCGCCGATGCATGCAATCGGGGAATTCCAGCGTGCCGCTTGCGGCGCTTATTCTTGCCCAAGGGGACACTGACGTCGCACCGGCCAACCAGCCGCTGCTGCTGACGCTCGGTGGCCAGACGCTGCTGGAGCGACTTGCTTATCAGGCGACACGGATGGGGGCTGGACACATCATCCTGTGTGCGGGGGCGTTGCCCGGGGGAATGGTGGCCGCGCTGGACCGGTTGAAGGCCCGTGGTCTCGACATTGCCCTTGCCCGTTCGCCGCGGGAGGCGGCAGACAAGCTGCATCCGGACGAAAATGTGCTTGTATATGCCAATGTCGTTTTTGTGCAGGATGATGCTTTGGCGCTGATTGTTGACGCCAACGCGCCGACGATGTTGACCCTGCCCGAGCCTTGGGGTCGGGACCGGTTTGAACGCATCGATGCGACGGACAACTGGGCCGGCGTCGCGACGCTACCGGCCAGCCTGATCCGCGAAACCGTGGCCATGCTTGGGGAATGGGCCTTTGCCCCAACGCTCATTCGGCGCGCGGTCCAGCAAGGCGTGACGCGGACACCGCTGGCGCTGCGCAATGAGGCAGAGACCGACGAGATCGCGCCGATTGTGCAGGATGATCTCTCCGGCACCGCCCGCGCCATTGCCCGCCATGCAGATGTGGTGGCCGATGGAGCCTTGGAACGACTTGCGTTCATGCCCGTCCTGCGCCGCTTTGCAGCCTGGGTGTCACTCAAGCCGGTGTCGTCCACTATGATGGCGGCGCTGGCACTGCTGCTTTTTGCTGCGACCATTGGTCTGGCGGTGGCAAACCGACCGATCCCAGCCTTTGCCCTGTTGATTGCGGCGTCGGCGACAACATTGCTGACCAAGCTGCTGGGGCAGACGGGCGTGCCGGAACCAAAGGCGATGGCCCGCCTGCTGGACTGGCGCTGTCTTGTCCTGCCCGTCATCCTCATATCTGCCGCCGCTTATGGCCTTACCGGCTGGAAAGGGCAGTGGGCGACGGCAATCTTCGCGCTTTGGCTGGCAGTGCAGATGCTCATCACCATTCACGCCGCGCGTCGCGGGGCCATCCTGCCAAATTGGCGCGCCGGGGCGACAGGAGAAGCGATGGTTCTGCTCGCGGCTTATGCCGCTGGTTGGCCGATGATCGGCCTTGTGCTGGTCCTTCTTCATGCTGTGGCCAACCAAGTGTGGGTCCAGCAGAAAAGCCTGAAGGCTTAGGCGGGCTTTAACCATGCGGCCCTAAACAGGGCAGCATGACCGCAGCGCGCCTTCATGACCATGATGCTGGCCCATGCCATTTGGCTGGGAAAGGCGCGCGCGCATGAAGGCGCAGGGACGCATTGACCGGCTGGGTTGCCTCATTTCCGCTGATCCGCCACTGGCGAAGCTTCAGGCAGGGGCCGGCGGTTTGCCGGGCGGGAAAGTCGCCATTCCGCAGATCGCCTCAATTGCGCGGCTCGCTCGCTCTTTATCGGCGCCTGTCTCGCGGCCCGTTATTGTCGCAGATGGACCACATTCTATTGAATTGATGGTCGATGCTCATCCGGATGCTGACGGCGTCGGGCTTTCCATTTCCGGGTGGGACAGCATAGCTCCTGTTCCTGTGGGTGGATCTTTGGCCGACCGTGAACATGATTTTGCGCGCCTTGAAGCTGATGGCGCCTGGGAATCTGATTCCAACCTGCGCGTCCTCCGGTTGAGCGATGCCGTAGACGGGGACCTCGGCATTTCGCCAACGGCTGTTCGTGGCGTTCCGCTGACCAAGATATTCCGTCTGCTTCCCGATGATCAGGGGGATCTGCCGATTCTTTCGGCCTTGGCCAACCGCATCCCTTTCACCGATCAGGCCGCAGAACTGATTGAAAGTAACGCGTTGCCTGTGCGCCTTTCAGGGGAGCCGGTGTTTGACGATAGCGGCCGCTTTGCAGGTCTGCGGGGGCGCATTTCGCTGCCATCTGAAAAACGATCTGCGCCAGAACCTGATATTGGTGGGGCCTATCCCGCGGATGACAATTTTGCCCGACGGCTGGATGCAGCCCTTCGCGGGCCCATCGGTCGGATCATTCACAATGCGGATGCCGCGGCTGCGCAGGTCGATGGACCAGTGCGGCGCGGCTATGCGGGTTATGCGAATGATATTGCGTCGGCTGCGCGGCATTTGCTTGGGCTGGTGGATGATCTGTCCAACCTCCAGGCGGTGGAGCGGTCAGATTTTACCATTGAAACGGATATCGTCGATCTTGCCGACATCGCGCGCAGAGCGGCAGGCCTGCTCGGCGTGCGCGCGGGCGACCGAAAGGTGCGGATTGATCGCCCGGCAGAAGGGGAGGAATTGCCCGCCATTGGCGATTTCGGGCGTGTTCTCCAGATCTTGGTGAACCTGATTGGCAATGCCGTGCGCTATTCCCCGGAAGAAAGCGCCGTCTGGGTTCGGTCGGAAATTGAAGGCGACACTGCGGTCATCATCGTGGCGGACCAAGGCAAGGGCATCGCCCTCGACGATCAACAGCGCATTTTTGAGAAGTTTGAGCGGGTGGACCCGAGTGAGCCGGGCGGAAGCGGGCTTGGCCTTTACATCTCGCGCCGACTGGCCCGGGCAATGGGCGGGGACATCACGGTCGACAGTGCGCCGGGGCAGGGCGCACGCTTCATCCTGACGTTGCGCCGTGCGCCAGAGGGTGCCCGCACCTAGCTTGCAAAGAAAAGGGCGGCCTCCCGATTGGGAGACCGCCCCTGAATATCTTGGCGAAGCGCCTTAGCGCTTATCAACCGGCACGTAATCGCGCTGGACCGGGCCCGTGTAGAGCTGGCGCGGACGTCCAATCTTCTGTTCGGGGTCCGAGATCATTTCATTCCACTGCGCAACCCAGCCGACGGTGCGGGCGAGGGCGAAGAGCACGGTGAACATTTCCGTCGGGAAACCAATCGCCGACAGGATGACACCCGAATAGAAGTCCACGTTCGGGAACAGCTTCTTCTCGATGAAATACGGATCGCTGAGCGCCATTTCTTCAAGCTGGATGGCGACGTCAAACACCGGATCGTTGATCTTCAGCGCGGCAAACACCTCACGCAGCGTCTGCTGCATCACGGTCGCGCGCGGATCATAGTTTTTATAGACGCGGTGACCAAAGCCCATCAGGCGGAACGGATCATTCTTGTCCTTGGCGCGGGCAATGAATTCCGGAATACGTTCCGGACGGCCGATTTCGCGCAGCATGTTGAGCGCAGCTTCATTGGCGCCGCCATGCGCTGGACCCCACAGGCAGGCGATGCCAGCTGCGATACAAGCGAATGGATTTGCGCCCGAGGAGCCGGCCAGACGCACGGTTGAGGTCGAGGCGTTCTGTTCATGGTCGGCATGGAGGATGAAGATCCGGTCCATCGCGCGCTCAATGGCGGGATCGACATAATATTCTTCCGCCGGAACACCGAATGTCATGCGCAGGAAGTTGGCCGTGTAGGACAGGTCGTTGCGCGGATAGAGGAACGGCTGACCGATCGAATATTTGTACGCCATCGCCGCAATTGTCGGCATCTTCGCAATCAGGCGGTGCGAGGCCACCATGCGCTGGTGCGGATCAGCGATATCAGTCGAGTCGTGATAGAAAGCGGAAAGCGCGCCGACGACACCGCACATGATCGCCATCGGGTGCGCATCACGGCGGAAGCCGCGATAGAAGGTCGCGAGCTGCTCATGCAGCATAGTGTGGCGCGAAATCGTGCGCGAGAAAGTCGCCAACTCATCCTTGGACGGCAGTTCGCCGTTCAGGAGCAGGTAGGACACTTCCATGAAGCTGGACTGTTCGGCCAACTGACCGATGGGATAGCCGCGGTGCAGCAAGACACCTTCGTCGCCATCAATATAGGTCAGGCCAGATTCGCAGGCTGCCGTCGACATGAAGCCGGGGTCAAAGGTGAAGGCGCCGGTGCTGGCATAAAGCTTACGGATGTCGATGACATCCGGACCGATCGTTCCTGACCGGACTGCGTAGCTGGTATCTGCGCCGCCAAAGTTGAGCTTGGCTGTAGTATCAGACATGGTCTTTTTTGCCCCTTCTTCTTATTTTCAGGCGCCGCGCGCCAGGCAGTCTTCAATCCTCGCCAGCGACTCCTCACGGCCGAGGAGAACCAGCACATCAAATATCCCGGGGGATGTTCCCCGGCCCGTCAGCGCCGCCCGGAGCGGCTGTGCAATCTTGCCGAGACCGAGACCGGCCTCTTCAGCAACGGCCTTCACACCCTCTTCCAGCGGAGCCATGTCCCAAACGGGTTGGCTCTTCAATGCTTCGAGCGCCTTCTCCAGCAAAGACAGCGCATCTCCATCTAGCAAAGAAGCCGCTTTCTCGTCCATCGAAATTGGGCGCATTTCAAACAGGAACTGCGCCCCTTCGGCGACGTCAATCATCGTTTTGGCGCGGACTTTGATGACGGGCATCGCCTTTGCCAGCAACATCATGTCGGCTTCGGTGAGCGACCGGCCAAGCGCAGTTTCCAGCCGGTGCTCGCACAGATGCGCAAGGCGGGCATTGTCTGCTTCGCGGATATAATGGCCGTTCAGATTTTCGAGCTTTTTGAAATCGAACCGGGCCGCACCGCGACCCACATCGGCCACATCGAACCATTCAAGGGCCTGATCCCGACTGATGATTTCATCATCGCCGTGACCCCAGCCGAGCTTCATCAGGTAGTTGTTGATAGCTTCGGGCAGATACCCCATTTCGTCGCGATAGG
>CAJBSR010000043.1 GCA_903958285.1 uncultured Sphingomonadales bacterium | reverse complement strand
GGCACCGATCCTCGGCGGCCAAACGGTCAATGAAGGGGGGCCGCCAAAGTTCGCGAAAGCTGCCGCGTTCGGATAGGGTGGCCAGACAGTTGAACCGCGTTGCTACAAAGATTGGCTGACCGTTCGCATCTTCGTGGATGTCATGGATGTCGATATCGCCGGTGGTGTGGCCAGTGACTGGAACATAAAGCGCATCATAGCCGTCGCGCGCCTCTCCCGTATCCAGAAAATTCTCAAACCGCCACATCTGGTGGATCGAACTCATCCAGAACCGGCGTGCTCCAACCCCAAGTCCCATCGGCCGTTCGAAGGTTCGCTCGAACACCGATAGCCGCCCGTCGGGCTGAAGGCCCAGCAGAAAGACCTTTCCCGCCTGATAGGTGGTCACTGCCAGACTAACCTTGGCTTCCTTGAGCCAAGCGGTGAACAGGCGAGAGCCGTGAAAAGCGAGGGCAGGTGGTTTTTGCTCAGACATGATGGTGCTTTCTAGGCGGAGGTATGAGAGAGGGTGAACCTGGTCATTCGCGAAAGGCGCGGGCTCGGACCCGTTCAAGAGGTTGCAAGACATAGTCGATCACTCTGCGGCGGCCTGCGAGGATGTCTATCTCGGCAATCATGCCGGGGATGATACGAACTTGGGTCCCATCCGCGCTGAAAAGCGCGCCTTGGGTGCGTACGACTATAACGAAAACCTCAGCCTCATCGCGTTCGCTGCGCCGCACCGCATCCGCACCGATGCGCAGGATCCGACCCTCTAACGCGCCGTAGCGCGAGGAGTCGTAGGCCGTCAGCTTAACCCGGACTGGCTGGTCAGCGCTTAGAAAGGCGATGTCCTGCGGTAAGACATAGGCTTCGACCAAAAGTGCCTCATCTAGCGGCACAATCTCGGCCACTTCTTCGCCTGCGCGCACGGCTCCACCGATTGTGCGTCGAAGAAGCCGATTGACGATTCCTGCGACGGGCGCACGCAGAACAGCGCGATCGGCCATGCTTTGCAAAGCGGGCAGAGACGGGCGCAGCGCCGCCAGTTCTGCCGTGGCGTCCGAAAGCTCTGCCAGCGCCTCGGCAGCAAACTGGCTGCGGGTGGAAGCAATCGTGTCCTCGACCTCAGCTAAGCTGGTCTCTAGCCGCGCCAAAGAGGCCTCGGCTCCAGCGATCCTGCCATCAAGTTCTTCTTCTTGGCGACGCAGGGTCAAAAGGGTGGTCTGCGGTTCAATCCGTCGTTCCACCAGTGGCGCGATGATCGCCCGCTCTTCGGCAAGGATTGCGCGGGCACGGGTGGCGGATGCGATCTCGGTGCGGGCCTCGACCTGTTCTTGTTGGCGTTGTTCGCGCTGCCGCTCTAATACGGTGATTTTGGAGCTAAGGGCCGCTGCACGCCCCAGATGCAACGCGCGTTCGCTGGCCACCAGATCAGGAGCTGCCACCTCGATCTCGGCAGAGAAGATGGGTGGGCGGCCGTCAATCTCGGCGGAAAGCCGTTCGACCCGTGCCTGAAGGGCCACAGAGCGCTGGACCTCGCGGTCAAGTTGGCTGTTCTGCACCAACCCGTCCAGCTCGACCAATGGGTCGCCGGCCTCGACGATTGCACCTTCCTTGACAAAGACCGCCCGAATCACGCCCGCCTCGGCGGCCTGAACCTGTTGGACATCGCCCGCGG
>CAJBSR010000042.1 GCA_903958285.1 uncultured Sphingomonadales bacterium | reverse complement strand
TTGGGTATCATGTGAGTCTCCAAGCCCCTGACGTCAACGGCAAATCAAAAAAATCATGACACTTTTGTTTAACGTGGCTTGTTGTTCGCGCGCCATGATGCACAGTGACAGGAGAGAGGAAGGGGAGGGAAATGGCTGAGATCGTGCGGGAGCCCTATGCCGTTGTCTATCGTGAAGAGTCCGGGTTCAAGGACGTTTATGGCGGCGCAGGCGGGCATGTGTTTGTGGAATGCATGCGCATTGCGCCTGCGGCCTCCCCGTCCAAGCGCGTCATCGTCTTCAGCCATCCCGTCGGCGGCGGATCATTCCTGCCATTGGTGACCGCCCTCGCCAAGGCAGGGCACCACATCATCTACGTCAACCCGCGCTTCCGCGGGAATGACAGTGCGCTGATCATGGAAAAATGCGTCGCGGATCTTGGGGCGGCGCTGAAGGATGCCAAGACCCGCTTTGGCTATGAACAGATCATACTGGGCGGCTGGTCCGGCGGCGGATCGCTCTCGCTCTTCTATCAGGATCAGGCCGAAACGCCGACGATCACACATACGCCCGCAGGTGATGCCTATGATCTGACGGCGATGGACCTGCCCCGGGTGGACGGCATCATGCTGCTCGCCGCGCATATCAGCCGGGCGATGACGCTGACGGAGTGGATCGACCCGTCAGTGACGGATGAGGCCCGCCCGTTTGACCGCGATCCCGATCTCAACATCTATGACCCCGCCAATCCAAACCAGCCGCCTTATGACAATGCCTTTGTCGCGCGCTTCCGGGCCGCGCAGGTGGCACGCAACCGGCGGATTACGGCTTGGGCTCAATCGGAGCTGGCCGCCTTGAAAGCGGCAGGCGAGCCGCAGGCCGAACGGGCTTTTGTGGTGCATGGGACCATGGCCGATGTGCGCTGGACGGATCCGACGCAGGACCCGTCAGACCGGCGGCCCTATGAATGCTATCTGGGCGTCCCCAAGGTCGCCAATGATGGGCCTGTGGGGCTCGCCCGCTTCACCACGCTGCGGTCCTGGCTGTCGCAATGGGGCTATGACACGACCAACGCGACCGGCCTTGGCAATGCGGCGCGGATTTCCTGCCCGGTGCTCGTCATCAACAACACAGCGGACCTTGCCTGCACGCCCAGCCATGCGCGGCGGCTGTTTGAGGCGGTCGGGCATGATCGCAAGGAGTATCGCGATATCGCGGGCGCGGACCATTATTATATTGAGCGACCGGACCTGCTGCCGGAGGCCGTGGCCGCCTGTTCCGACTGGCTGACGCGCACATTTGGTTGAAGGACGGTGGCGCATAAAGAAAGGGACGATAGTCCCCCATCGCCCCCTTCAGGTTACATTGCGTTGACTACGGTTGGTGCAATGCAATACGAAGCTGCCCGCCAAAACCGAGCGCCGCAACCCCGGTTTACGACGAACCGTTGCCGCCAAGGCTTGAGCCGATGGCTCAGGCCTTAGGCGTATACCAGATGGGCGACGTGTAGGCGCGTTCCTGATCCTTCAGGCGCGCGCCTGCCGGGATCTTCGCACCATAACGCAGCGCATCAAACACCGGCCAGCGTGGCGTCGGGATTTCCATGACGCGCAGATAATAGAAGCTGCGGATCTTGGGGTCGAATTCCGGATCAGACCAAAGCGTGCGCAGCTCCGTAGCACCGATCGTGT
>CAJBSR010000041.1 GCA_903958285.1 uncultured Sphingomonadales bacterium | reverse complement strand
CATTTGCCAGGCTTCACTTGTGCTATCGAGCCTTTGGCCGACAAAGATGTACCCCTCGGCATTGCGCAGCATGATGCCGGCGCAGGGGCGGTAAGGCAGATCGGCAAAAGGATCGCTCACGCCGTGAGTTCTCCGAGCAATGCCCTCAAAGCGTTCAGGCCATTGGTGATGTCCTGATGGGAAGACGGGATGCCTTTGCGTAGACAGATGAAGCCGTGGATGTTACCCGAGGCTTCGAGATAAGTTGTGCGAATGCCGGTCTCGATAAGCTTTGCGGCATAAGCGCGTCCCTGATCCCGCAGCGGGTCCAAGCCAGCGGTGATGATGACCGTTGGTGGCATGCCTTTTTGGTCATGCTTCAATGGCTCGATCCGCCAGCTCCCATCGCCTGTATAGGAAGACATGAAAAAGTTCATCGACTCTTCTGTGAGCAAATATCCCTTTTTAAAGGCATCATAGCTGGGCCAACGGGCGTGATCGTCAACAGTGGGATAGATGGGGTATTGCGCGATAACTGGCTGAGATGCCGGCTTGTCGCGCAGTGCCATCGCTGTGACGATGGCCAGATTGCCGCCCGCGCTGTCGCCGGACAAGATCAGGCCGGTGCAGGGGATGTTGTCTGCGATCCAGCGGGTTGCCGCTTCACAGTCATCGGGAGCCGCCGGAAAAGGATGCTCCGGTGCAAGGCGATAGTCGATTGAGATGACCGGCATGTCGAGCTGCCGCGCAGCTTCGGCGCAATAAGGTTCATGCGTGTCGATGTCACCGATGACAAAGCCGCCGCCGTGGTAGAAAACCATTACGGGCCCCGCCTCACGGTCAGTGCGTGTGTCATAGAGCCGGGCGGGAATGGTGCCAGCTGGGCCGGGGATAGAAAGGTCACGTTTAACGGCGATCTCTCCCACATCGGCATCTGCAACATGGCGCATAGCATGCATCATGTTCCGCGCATCGGAGATCGGCAGTTCATGCATCGCGGGGCCTTCTTGGCCGTTCAAGAAGGTCAGAAATGCTGCTGTGTCGGGGCGAACAAAATGGTCAGACATGATCTCTCCGGCGAATGTTGATTTTTTGGATGCTTATCGGTCGATCACGGCTTCGTCTATCCGCAAAGCACAACTGCCCGTCGTGACAGTTTTCCTATTTTGGTTTCTGCGGAATAGCTGCATAGAGACAAACAAACAGAACCTTGCAGGATCCTGAGTACATGGCCACCGCCGCGCGCATTGACGCACCCGATAACGCATCACACCTCCAGAGCTCTGAAGCCGTTGTTGTCCGCTTTGCGGGTGACTCTGGTGACGGGATGCAGCTGACCGGTGGGCAGTTCACATTGTCGTCCGCGCTGGCTGGCAATGATTTTGCGACGTTCCCGGATTTTCCGGCTGAAATCCGCGCGCCTTTGGGGACGTTGTTCGGGGTTTCCGCGTTCCAGATCAACTTTGGTTCGACTGAGATTGAAACCGCCGGCGACGCGCCAGATGTGCTCGTTGCAATGAACCCAGCGGCGCTGAAGACCAACGTCAAGGATTTGAAGCCCGGCGGGCTCATTATCGCGGATAGTGGGGAGTTTACCGCGCGAAACCTTGCCAAAGCTGAGTATGACGCGAACCCGCTTGAGGATGACAGCCTTGTCAAGTGGCAGCTCATTCAGTTCAACATCTCTCAGCTGACCTTGGATGCCGTGAAGCCGTTCGGGCTTGGCAATAAGGAAGCGCTGCGCTGCAAGAACATGTGGACGCTCGGCCTGTCGCTGTGGATGTTTGACCGCGACCGTCAGCCGATCATCGACTGGTTGAAGGATAAGTTTGCCAAGAATCCGGTTTTGGCTGACGCTAACATTGCCGCGCTGAACGCTGGTCACGCTTATGGTGAAACGGCCGAAATCGGTCAGCCGGGTATGGTCGCTATTCCACAGCGGCATGTGAGTGCAGCGCCTGTGGAGCCCGGTCTCTATCGCACCATCACAGGTGCGGATGCTGTCGCTTATGGACTTGTTGCGGGTTGCCAGCTGGCGGACGTGAAGATGTTCTTCGGTGGCTATCCGATTACGCCGGCGTCCTCCATTCTCCATGCCTTGTCGCGCCTCAAGGAATATGGCGTCATGACCTTTCAGGCGGAAGATGAGATTGCGGCCATCGCCTCGGCTATTGGCGCCTCTTATGCTGGCCAGCTCGGTGTCACGTCGTCGTCTGGCCCGGGCATCGCGCTTAAGACGGAAGCCATTGGCCTTGCTGTGATGACTGAGCTTCCGCTCGTGATCGTCAATTCGCAGCGTGGCGGTCCGTCAACGGGTCTTCCGACCAAGACCGAACAGTCTGACCTTTATCAGGCCGTGTATGGCCGCAATGGTGACACGCCACTTCCCGTCATCGCGGCGCGATCCCCAAGCGATGCGTTTGATTGTGCGATTGAAGCTGTCCGCATTGCGACCCAGTTCATGACGCCCGTCATCCTGTTGACCGACGGCTATATCGCAAACGCGGCTGAGCCTTGGAAGGTGCCGGACATGAGCACCTATCAGCCGTTCCCGGTCACGTTCCTCGATCATGTGCCCGAAGGCGGGTTCAAGCCTTATGGCCGTGACAATAAGCTCGCACGCCCATGGGTAAAGCCGGGTACGCCCGGCCTGCGTCATCGCATCGGCGGCATCGAAAAGCAGGTCGATACCGGCCACATCAACTATTCGCCGGAAAACCATCAGGCGATGACCGATCTTCGTAAGAACAAGGTGGACGGCGTTGCGGACCACATCCCTGATCAGGATGTCTGCTTGGGCACCACCTCTGGCAAGCTGGCGTTGGTTGGCTGGGGGTCGACCTTTGGGCCCATCCATCAGGCCGTGCGCCGCGCGCGGGCCAAGGGGATGGATGTCAGCCATATCCATCTGCGCCACATCTGGCCGATGCCGAAGAATTTGGGCGAGTTGCTCAAGAGCTATGACACCGTCATCGTGCCTGAGATGAACACGGGCCAGTTGAAGACCGTGCTGCGGGATCAGTATCTCGTTGACGCCAAGCCACTGAACAAGGTGTCGGGACAGCCGTTCCGCATCGCTGAAATTGAAGCCGCAATCGAGGAGGCACTGGGCTGACGCGGAAGCGTTGTTGCCCTGCAAAGGATACGCCATGAACGACATGACCCCCATCAAGACGACCCCGAAGGACTGGGAAACAGATCAAGAAGTTCGCTGGTGCCCCGGCTGCGGGGACTATGCGATCCTTAAGGCCGTGCAGCGCACTATGCCAGAAATCGGTGGGACGCCCGAAAACACGGTGTTCGTCTCCGGCATCGGCTGCTCCTCGCGCTTCCCTTATTACATGGAAACCTATGGCTTCCACACGATCCACGGCCGTGCACCGGCAGTGGCGACGGGCGTGAAGCTCGCCAATCCGGACCTCGACGTCTGGGTCATCAGCGGCGACGGTGATGCGCTTTCCATCGGTGGTAACCACACGATGCACATGTTGCGCCGTAATCTCGATTGCCAGTTCCTGTTGTTCAACAATGAGATTTATGGTCTGACCAAGGGCCAATATTCGCCGACCAGCCGGGAAGGGACGCGTTCGCCGTCGACGCCCTTTGGCTCGGTCGACCACCCCACCAAGCCCTGCGCCTTTGCGCTGGGGGCAGGGGCCCGTTTTGTTGCCCGCGCGATCGACGTGTCGAAGCAGCTGGTGGATGTTCTGAAGTCCGCCCATGCCCATAAGGGCACGGCCTTTGTTGAGATTTTCCAGAACTGCATCGTCTACAACGCTGACGTTTTCGCAGGCTTCACCGAAAAGGCGAACAGGGACCATCAGCTCTGGCTGGAAAATGGCAAGCCGATGCTGTTCGCAGGGGACACGAAGGGCATCGCCCTTGATGTCGCATCTCTCAGCCTTAAGGTCGTCGATGTGGTCGACGGCAATTGGGAAGCTGCAGGCGTGCTCGTTCACGATGTAACCAATCGCACGGTTGCACATATGCTCGTCGAAATGCCGTTCGGTGAATTTCCGATGGCGCTTGGTGTTCTTTATGATGATCCGCGTCCGACCTTCGATTCTGCCGTTTTTGAGCAGAATGCAGCAGTGACGAAGGGCAAGTTGCCCAACCTTCAGAAGTTAATCTCGACGGGCCAAACTTGGACAGTGGACGCCTGATTGAAACGAGAGGACGGGGCTTTGCGTGGATAATCTGACGCACAGCCTCGTCGGCGCTGTCCTTGGGCAGGCTGGATTGAAGCGCTTGTCAGGCCTTGGTCTGCCAACGCTCATCATTGCGGCGAACATTCCGGATATCGACGCCGGATGCACGGTCTACGGGATTGAATCGCTCGCCATGCGACGAGGGCTCACGCATGGGCCAATTGCGATGCTGGTCCTACCGGTTTTGCTGACCGGTGCGATGGTCGCTTGGGATCGCTGGCAGGCGAAGCGCGGTACGCGTCCCGTCGACCGGCCCGAGGTGAAGCCGTTGGCGCTCCTCCTCCTTGCGTTGATCGGCACGCTCAGCCATCCGGCGTTTGATTGGCTCAACAATTACGGCATCCGCCTGCTGGAGCCCTTCTCGCATCAGTGGTTCTATGGCGACAGCATCTTCATCATTGATCTGTGGATGTGGATCGGTCTTGGCACGGCTGTCTGGCTGTCGAGAAAGCGGGAGAAGGCGAAGCAGTCTTCATGGCGGCATCCGGCCCGGGCGGCGATTGCGGGTGTGGGAGTCTATTTAGCGTTCAACATCGGGCTGACCTG
>CAJBSR010000040.1 GCA_903958285.1 uncultured Sphingomonadales bacterium | reverse complement strand
TCCACCAATTCATAGGTGCGCGCGAAATCTACGGTGAAGTCTTTGAGGTTGCGGTTGTTGACCCCGATCAGGCGGGAGCGCAGCTTCAACGCGCGGTCAAACTCTTCGGCGTCATGTGTCTCTATGAGAACATCCATGCCGAGCGAGAGCGCAGTCTCCTCAATCTCGGCGGCGAGCACGTCGTCGAGCGCGGCCATGATGACGAGGATGGCGTCGGCCCCAATGGCGCGGGCCTCCAGCACCTGCCAGGGGTCGACCATGAAGTCCTTGCGCAAGACGGGCAGGGCACAGGCCGCACGCGCGGCAATCAGATAGTCCTCATGCCCCTGAAAATAGGGCGCATCTGTGAGGACCGAAAGGCACGCCGCCCCACCGGCCTGATAAGCTCTGGCATGGGCAGGCGGATCAAAATCAGCGCGGATCAGGCCCTTAGAGGGGCTTGCCTTTTTGACCTCAGCGATCAGTCCGAAGCCGGTCGCGGCCTTGGCATCAAGAGCGGCGCGAAAGCCACGTGGCGGCGTCTGCGCACCGGCCATGACTTCAAGGTCAGCGAGCGAAACAGCCTTCTTGCGCGCCGCTACCTCATCGCGCTTTGTGGCGCAGATTTCGTCGAGTTTGTTCATTTGTAAGCGATCCAGCAGTCCAGCAGCGCCTTGGCAAGGCCTTTGTCGATGGCTTCTGCAGCCTCTTCCATGCCCGAATGCCAGTCGTCAGCATGGCCTGCGACCATCAGCGCGGCGGCGGCATTGATCAGCACGGCATCGCGATAGGCACCCGTTTCGCCTGCCAGAAGGCGGCGCAGGGCTTCGGCGTTATAGGCCGCATCGCCCCCGCGCAGAGCATCGGGCGTGTGGCGGGGAAGGCCAATATCTTCGGGTGTAATTCTTACAAAATCCGTTTGTGCTGAGCTTGTCGAAGCACCGTTTTTCCTGTTCGCCAAAGCAAAGGACGATGCTTCGACAGGCTCAGCATGAGCGGGTTTGGTGTCGCTGACGGTCAGGCAGGTGCTTGGCCCGCAGACGGAAATCTCGTCCAACGGTTCATCGCCGGAGACGAGCATGACCTTTTCATAGTCGAGCTGGTCGATTGCTTCCGCGTAAACCGGCAGAAAGTCAGGCCGCGCAATGCCGATCAACTGACGCGTCACGCTTGCCGGATTGGCGAGCGGCCCCGTCAGGTTGAATACCGTCCTCCGCCCCAGTGCCTTGCGGATGGGCGCGAGCGGGGCGAGGGCGGGGTGATGCTTTTGCGCAAACAAAAAGCACAGGCCGAGATCATTGAGCGTGGCCTCCGCCTGTTCCGAAGCCCGGTCGAGGTTGAGGCCCAGCGCCTCCAGCGTGTCGGCGGCCCCCGCCTTGGACGAAGCGGCGCGGTTGCCGTGCTTGGCCACTGGCACCTCACAGGCGGCAACGACAATGGCAACAGCTGTTGAGATGTTGAGCGAATGCGCGCCATCCCCGCCTGTGCCGCACACATCAATGGCGCCTTCGGGCGCTTTGACGGGGATCATTCGGGCGCGCATCGCCTGAACGGCAGCGGCGATTTCAGTAGCGCTTTCATCGCGCACCGACATGTCGGTTAGAAAACGGGCGATATCTTCGGCGGCGCATTGGCCATCAAGGATGGCATCAAAAGCCGCGCGCGCTTCGTCTGCGGCCAGCGGCGCGGTCGTGTCGGGCAGGCGGGTCACGCCCGTTCCTTCACCTTCATCCCAGCGGCAGCCATGAAATTGGCGAGCATCGCATGGCCGTGTTCGGTCGCGATGCTTTCAGGGTGGAACTGGACCGAGTGGATCGGCAAGTCGCGGTGACGGAAGCCCATGACATGGCCGTCATCGCTGCGCGCGTTGACGATCAGGCAGTCAGGCACATCCTCCACGATCAGCGAGTGATAGCGGGTCGCGGTGAAGGGGGAGGGCAGACCTGCAAATAGGCCGGTGCCGTCATGCGTGACGGGCGACGTCTTGCCGTGCATCAGGCCGCCGCGCACGACGCGTCCGCCGAAATGCTGGCCAATCGACTGGTGGCCAAGGCAAACACCCAGCAGCGGCTTCTTGGCGTCGGCACAGGCCGCGACGAGATCAAGCATAACGTCAAGCTGGGCCAGGTGATCCTCCACAGTGAAAATTTGGGAGCCGATGTGAGCATGGAACCCAACGAAGCGGCAGGAAGAAAC
>CAJBSR010000039.1 GCA_903958285.1 uncultured Sphingomonadales bacterium | reverse complement strand
CGACGTCTGCTGTCGACTTCTGGCTGCGGTAGACGTGGTCGTCCGACAGAAAATGATCGAGCAGGAACCAAGGGCCGGTCTTCGCCGACTTGACCCACCAGTCGATGGCAGCGTGAATATCCTTCACTACATAAGCGGTTTGGATGATGCGGCCGATATCCTGCCCGAAACCCAATTTGGTCATGCTTCAATCTCCGCTGCGATTTTCAGAAGGGCGTCCGCCAATTCACGCGGGCGGGACAGGAAAGGGCTGTGGTCTGCATCAAGCGATGTGACGGATAGACAGGGCTGTAAGTCCTGCATCATGCGTTGATCGCTGATCGGAATGGTCTTGTCATGCAGGCACTCAATGTAATGGCGGGGGACAGAGCCGTAGCGCGCCTCTGAGAGGTTGAGTTCTGTCAACCGTGGCTGATCCGGTTCTGCCATCAGCCGGTCAAAGGCCTTCTCAACCAGATCGGGGGGAGAAAGCTGCGCAAACACCGGTGCCGCGTGGGTGCGATCAATCACCGTGGCAATGCTTGAGGGATGCGGCTGGATGAGTGCCCGAAACTCTGGATTGGGTTCGGCGCGATCCCGCCATTGCTCGCGCGACATGCCCGATGGCAGCATCATGGCGCAGATATAGACGAGAGCGGCGATTTCTTTCGGAATGCGCTCTGCCGTTTCGCTCAAGACCAGTCCGCCGCGACTATGGCCGCCTAGGATGACGGGCTTGTCCGCGGATATGCAGAGCTCCGACACACAATTCGCCCAACTTGCGAGGGTGGCGGCGGCCAGTTCCTCATCGGTGCCGCCCATACCAGGCAAATCGGGTGCAATAACTTTATGGCCTTGAGCTTCCAGCATGGGTTGGACCAGCTCAAAGCTCCAACCGCCATGCCAAGCGCCGTGGATGAGTACAAACGTCGCCATCAGAGCGTGATCACCGTCTTTCCGAACAGTTCGGGTGAAGACTGATAGGCAAAGGCAGCCTTGGCATCTTCCATGGCGAAGGTCCGGTCCACCACAGGCTTGATCTTGTGTGCGTCAATGAACGCATTCAGTCGCTCGGCCATGCCGCGCGAGCCAACAAAAATCCCGCGCATGCTGGCCCATTTAAACATGAGAGCGCGGGGGGATGTGTCTCCCTCACGTGTCAGGACGCCAATCAACGATACTTCTCCGCCAACGGAAACAGCCTGTATCGATTGGGCGAGCGTACCGGCGCCTCCGACTTCAACGACATGGTCGATCCCTTTGCCATTGTTCAGGCGAACGGCCTCTGCACCCCAATTGGCTGTGGTGCGGTAGTTGATGGTGTGATCAGCGCCGAGCGTTTTGGCACGGGCCATCTTGCCATCAGATGACGATGTCGCAACGACAATTGCTCCGGCAGCCTTTGCGATTTGAAGCGCCAAGAGGGAGACGCCGCCTGTCCCCAGAACAAGAACGCTATCGCCTTCCTTGGTCGGCTGAGGACCTTCCATCAGCGCATTCCAAGCGGTGACGCCCGCACAGGGCAGGGTGGCTGCCTCCTCAAAGCTGAGCGACTTTGCGATGTGAACCACACCTGCCTCAGGCAAAACGACATATTCCGCCAGCATCCCGTCAATCGGGGCAGCGCCCAAGGCCAGACCCACGGCGGCGTTTGGCGGGCCGTCGTCCCAATTTTGGAAGAATGTCCCAGCCACCCGGTCGCCAGCTGCAAAGCGAGTTACGCCTGCACCGACGCTGACCACTTCGCCGGCACCGTCGGACAGCAGAATGACATCCTGAGAGGCCTTGCCACCCGCATAAAGGCCTTGAGGGATCAACTGATCGCGAAAGTTGATTGAGCAAGCGCGTACGCGGATGAGGACTTGTCCTGCGTTTGGGGTGGGCGTTTCCCGTTCAAGCAGATGCAAATCATCTAGTGAGGACGCGCCTGCACTCAAAACCCACGCTTTCATTTCGATCTCCTCACACGACGAAAACTGCTTGGCGGAAGCGGTGCGTGTTCGCCCCCTTCAAAGCAAGCAAATTTGATTTCGTGTGATGAAATCCGGCTAGTTGGATTCGACCGCTTGGCCAATGCGATCTGCGATCCCCTGAAGCGTTTCCAGATGGCGCGAGACAACGTCTTCGACATGCACCCGTTTGCTGGGCCATGTGACGTTTAGGGCAGCAATGGCGTGGCCGTTGGCCATGATGGCTACGGCAATGGACGTTTT
>CAJBSR010000038.1 GCA_903958285.1 uncultured Sphingomonadales bacterium | reverse complement strand
TGCAGGTAGAACTCGCCCACCTCGACTATCAGGCCGGTCGCCTCGTCCGCAGTTGGACCCACCTTGAACGTCAGCGCGGTGGCTTTGGTTTTTTGGGCGGCCCCGGTGAAACGCAGATCGAGGCGGACCGCAGACTCATCCGTGACCGGATGGCCAAGCTGCGTCGTGAGTTGGAGCAAGTGCGCCGCACGCGCGGTCTGCACCGCGATCGCCGGAAAAAGGCACCTTGGCCCGTCATCGCTTTGGTTGGCTATACCAATGCTGGAAAATCGACGCTGTTCAACCGGATGACCGGTGCGACGGTGATGGCGGAAGACCTGTTGTTCGCCACGCTGGACCCCACAATGCGTCAGATATCCTTGCCCGGCGTCGACAAGGCGATCCTATCGGACACGGTGGGTTTTGTGTCTGATCTGCCTACCCAGTTGGTGGCAGCGTTTCGGGCGACACTGGAAGAAGTCAACGCAGCAGATCTTATCGTCCATGTTCGCGACATTTCGCATCCGGATAGCGATGCGCAGTCGGCTGACGTCGAAACCGTGCTGACCGACATTGGTGTGTTGGGGGAAGGGGCCTCCCCCATGATTGAGGTTTGGAATAAGATTGACCGGTTGGATGCAGACGGTCTTGCTTTCCATCAGCAGGAGGCCGCCCGCCGCGAGAATGTCGTGTTGGCGTCAGCGCTGACAGGAGATGGATTGGCCGAGTTAGAAGAATTGTGTTCTCGCCATCTGACGACGTCGCATCGCCTGCGGGATATTGTTCTTGGGACGAGTGACGGTGCGCGACTTGCATGGGTCCACGCGCATGGCCGTGTTCTCGGCCAGCAGATCAACGGGGATCAGGTGACGGTCAGCGTGCGCATGTCTGATGAGGATTTTGGTCGGTTTGAATCCCGCCGCGCTTAGTCGGCTCGCTTGGCCTGCTGCCACAGAGCTTCCATCGCTTCGAGATCAAGCCCTGAAAAGGCTTCTCCTGCCATGCTTTCCATGGCGCGAAAGCGGCGATCAAATTTTGCGGTGGCACGGCGCAGCGCGGCTTCGGGGTCGATGTCGATCTTGCGCGCCCAGTTGACGACGGCGAAGAGCAAGTCGCCAATTTCGTCTTCGCGCGCATCCTGATCCGCTGCCGCCTCAACCTCAGCAATCTCCTCGAAAATCTTGGCTTTGGCACCTTCGGCATCCGGCCAGTCAAAGCCGGTTCGTGCCGCGCGCTTCTGGATCTTTTCCGCGCGCAGCAAGGCGGGGAGACCAAGTGCAACTCCGCCAAGCGCACTGGCATCGGCATTACCTTCGCGTTCCAGTGCCTTGATGCCTTCCCAGTCGGGTTTCTCCGCATCTCCAAACACGTGCGGGTGGCGTCGCAGCATCTTTTCGGAAATGGCGTTGGCGACGTCGTCAAAGCCAAAATGCCCAGCTTCCTCGGCCATTCGGGCATGGAAAACGACCTGAAATAGAAGATCGCCCAGCTCATCCTTCAGTGCGGGCAGATCATTACGCTCAATTGCGTCCGCAACCTCATAGGCCTCTTCAATGGTGTAGGGGGCAATGGTCGCAAAACTCTGTTCCACATCCCATGGGCAGCCCTTCTCGGGATGCCGCAGTTGCGCCATGATCTCCAAAAGCTGGTCGATGGATCGTTGATCGGTTGCGGACACTTAGGCGACCTTTTCATGAGGTAGCCTGTCGGGTGACGGATTGAGCTTCTGGGGTCAATCCCGTTGGGCGGTGATCGCGTCAAAGATCTTGGCGCCTGCCATCAGGACGGCCAGAAGGCAGGCCCCGAACATGATCCACCCGATCCTTCCGGGGTACTGATGGACATATTCTTTGCCGCGTTCG
>CAJBSR010000037.1 GCA_903958285.1 uncultured Sphingomonadales bacterium | reverse complement strand
TCCGCGCGCGCCGATACCGCCGTCACCGATGAGCCCTTTTACGGCGCCTATCTCAAGGCGACCGGAGAGCCGCACGCCATGGCCGATGAGATCATGGCGGACATGGACTGCGACTGGCACTCGGTTGCCCACGCGATGCGCGGGCCTGTGCCCGACGGCAAGTCCGTCTGGTATCAAAAGCACATGTCGCACCATATGGAAGGGCCGGTCAGCATTGAGGACTTCCCGGACCACGTCCATGTCTTCCTGATCCGCGACCCCGATCTGATGGTCGCGAGCTATGCGCAGAAGAATGAGCTGAAAGACGCCGCCCAACTCGGCTTTGCACGGCTGGTCGAATATCATGATCGCGTGTCGCAGCTTCTGGGGCGGCCAGCTCCTGTGGTCGACAGCAACCGGCTGCTCGCCAATCCCGAGGCCAAGCTCCGCGCGCTATGCGCTGCCATCGGGATCGACTGGGACGCAGCGATGCTGCGCTGGCCAAAAGGGCCGCATCCGGCCGATGGCATCTGGGCATCGCACTGGTATAATGCTGTGTGGAACAGCAACGGCTTTGGCGCGCCGACGCCGCGTTCGGCGCTCAGCGACGATCAGCAGCGCATCGCCGATGACTGTCGCCCGAATTATGAGGCGCTTGTCCGCTACTGCGTCTGACCCCTTGCCAATCGTCGCGCCGCCTGTCAGCAATTGGTCATGAAAACAGCACTCTACGCGCTTCTCGCGACCGCCGCCCTTGCCGCCCCTGCAATCGCACAGGAAACGGCATCCCCTGTCACCCACATCAAAGCCGCGCGCATGGTGGATGTGCTGACGGGCAAGGTCGTCGACTATCCGCTGATCACAGTGCAGGATGGCCGCATCGTCGGCATCGCGGACAGCCGCACGGTCAAGCTCTCGGCCAATGCCAAAATCATCGATCTCGGCAGCAAGACGCTGCTGCCTGGCCTCATCGATATGCATGTCCATCTGGATGGCCCTGCTGATATTGGCGGCTATCGGGGGCTGGAGTTTACCGACAGCTTTTGGGGGATGACCGCCGTGGGCAGCGCGCGGGCGATGCTCGATGCCGGGTTCACCACGGTGCGCAATGTCGGCGCTGGCCATCGCAACGATATTGGCCTGAAACAGGCGATCGAGAACAGCTATGCCGTCGGCCCGCGGATTGTTCCGGCTGGCCACGCCCTTGGCGCAACCGGCGGCCATTGCGATTCCACTTTCCTGCCACCCAGCCTTGAAAAAGACCATAAGGAAGAAGGCATTGGCGATAGCGTGGACGAACTGCGCTATCAGGTCCGTCGTCAGCGCAAATATGGCGCGGAAGTCATCAAGATCTGCGCGACGGGCGGCGTCTTTTCCCGCAACACGGAACCCGGCCAGCAGCAATTGTCCGAAGAGCATATGCGCGCCATTGCCGATGAAGCCCACCAATGGGGCATCCGCGTTGCCGCGCACGCCCATGGCGGCGACGGCATCAAGGCCGCGATCAAGGCCGGCATCGACACCATCGAACATGCAAGCCTTGTCGACGATGAGGGCATCAAGCTCGCCGTGGCGCGCAAGCAGCCCGTCTGGTTCTCGATGGATATCTACAACACCGACTACACCCAGTCCGAAGGCAAGAAGAACGGCGTACTGGAAGACAATCTGCGCAAGGACCGTGAGGTTGCCCAGATCCAGCGCGACAATTTCCGCAAAGCACACAAGGCCGGCGTCCGCATGGTCTTCGGGTCTGATGCAGGCGTGATGCCACACGCGCTGGTCGGCGGTCAGTTCAAGGTGATGGTGCAATATGGCATGACGCCGCTGGAGGCCATTCAGGCCGCCACGCGCAACGCCGCCGAAGCGCTGGGCCGGGAGAAGGATGTGGGCGCGATTGCGGTCGGTCGCTTTGCCGACATGATCGCGGTCGACGGTGATCCGCTGGCCGATGTCCGCGCGCTTGAAAGCGTCGATGTCGTCATCAAGGGTGGTGACATCATCAAGGGCGCGCAATGACCAAAGGCGGGGGTGCATTCACGACATCTTTGTTTCCGGGCCTCGCCCTGATGGCGGCCGCGCTGCTGATCGGGCTGGCAGTGGTCTGGTTTGGGATTGGTGAACCTGTAGAAGGAGATGCATTGCGCACCATGGCCCTGCGCGAAGGGCGCTCGCCGGATTGGGTCATCTCGCTGTTTCAGGGGATTACCTGGCTGGGCGATGCCTCCCAACGCTCCATTATCATGATTGCGGCGGGCGGCTGGCTGCTTTGGAAACAGCGTGTGCGCGCGGCCCTCGTCATGGTCATCTTCCCATCGGTGGCGGGGGCGACGTCCAGCATATTGAAACAGCTTTATGCCCGCGCCCGGCCCGATGTCGTTCCGCATCTCGACACGTTCGGCAACCTCTCTTTCCCCAGCGGCCATGCGACCAATGCGATGGCCATCCTGCTGTTGGCGGCGCTGCTGCTGCCGTCGCGCCACCGGACATTGTGGATCTTCTTGGCTATCGCGGGCGGCGTCGCTGTTGGCCTTTCCCGCAATCTGCTGGGTGTCCACTGGCCAAGCGATGTGGTGGCCGGCTGGCTCTGGGGCGCAGGCTTTGCGCTCACCGGATATGCGACGGCGAGGCGTTTGGGCGACATAAAACGCTGAACTTGTTCAAAATGACCCAAAATGGGACTTAATAATGCCAATTTGGCATTGACGAGACATTAACCGGATTTAATCTTGTGACCAACCCGTTGGAGTCGCGATGCAAAGCGCATCTGGCGGGATACACTTTTAAAAACGGGGGATGAAATGCGACCCAAGACTAAGTTTATGCTCGCGCTTGCCGCGAGTGCCACCTTCGCACTGCCACAGGCGGCGATGGC
>CAJBSR010000036.1 GCA_903958285.1 uncultured Sphingomonadales bacterium | reverse complement strand
GGTCCAGGCGCTTGCCCAGCCCATTGCCTTCCCCGATCATTTCGACCCCATCGGCACGCCGCTGCAGAGCATCCAGACCCGCGAGGGGCGCACGGTCCATTTTACGGATACCGGCGAGGCAGGCTGGACGCCCATGCTGTTCATCGGCGGCGTCGGCACAAGCGCCCGCGCGCCAGAACTGGTCGCATTTCTCGATACACTGCGCCGCCGCCTTAAGGTGCGGATCATCGCGGTGGAGCGCAACGGGCTTGGCGATACAGCCTTTGATCCGGCTTGGACGTTTGACGACTATACCAGCGAGGTCAGGCAGGTGCTGGCTCAACTCGGCGTCCAGCGGTTCGCGCTCGTCGCGATCTCGGGCGGTGGCGCTTATGCGGGGCATATCGCCGCTGCCATGCCCGAGCGGGTGACCTCTTGGCACATGCTCGCCGCAATCGCCTCAGCCCCGGCGGCAAGCCCTGTCTGTACTGCCGATCAGGACGCGTTAGAGGCCGGGCTCGCCCAACAGGTCGGCGCACCCCGGCAGTTCTGGGCCATGCCTAAGGATGGCGTCGCGGGCAAAGTCCCCGGCTTCATCGACCGCGCGGCAGATGAAGGCGCACATGCCTATTTCATCGCCGGGCAGCGCGGCGATGCGCGCGGTGTCGCGCGCGAATATCGCCGGTTCTGTGATCAGCCCGCACCGGTGGCGGCGTTCCCAGCCCCTGCCTTCTTCTATTATGGTGAGGCCGACGCGCTCGTTCCGCCAGATCAGGGTGACTATTGGGCCAACAAAGTGGCGGGCAAAGTCACCTTCCGCCGCTATCCCGGCGAAGGCCATGATGTGCAGTACCGCCATTGGGATCAGCTATTGCTCGATGTCGCGGGGCGGGGTGACCACACGCTGGTCTGCGAACGTGGCCATGCCCGGCTGGTGGCAGGCCTCATCGCACCAGCCCAACTCACCAAGGGCGCGACGCTCGGCATTTGCGCCTGGCAGGACGGACAGAGGAAAGGGCCCGATCATGCCGCCGCAAAGTGATGTGGAAGAGCCCGGCCACGGCCTGCGCACGCCGCTGGAAGGCGTTGCCGCCAAGCCACTCGTGCCCGGTGAGCTGATTGCGGCGCCCCTGCACCTGATCAGCCCGACCGTGCCGCGAGAGTGGGTCGACTATAACGGGCATATGAGCGAGTCCTGCTATCTCCTCGCTTTTGGGGATCAGTCGGACGCGTTCTTCCGCTTGATCGGGATCGACGAGGCGTATCGCTCCGGTGGGCATTCGCTGTTCACCGTGCAAACGATGATCTTCAACCTTGCTGAAGCGCATCTCGGCGACCGGCTTAATCTCTCGCTCCAGTTGATCGATGCGGACGAGAAGCGACTGCACATTTTCCACGCCATGCACAACGCAGAGACGGGCGAACTCCTCGCGACCGGCGAGCAAATGCTGGTCCACGTCGACATGGAGGCCGGACGCAGCACACCGATGCCGGCAGAACTCAACGCGCGCGTGCAGGCCGTGCTTGCCGCCCATGCGGACCTTCCGCGCCCCGCCCAAGCCGGGCGCAATATCGCTATCAAACGGAACCACCAAGGGAATGCGGGCTGATGCATTTTGAACTCACCTCCGAACAGCAGATGCTGGTCGAAACCGTGCGGCGTTTTGTCGAGACCGAGCTCTATCCACATGAGAAAATGGTCGAAGAGACCGATGACGTGCCCGCAGAACTTGCCGCCGAAATCCGGTCCAAGTCACAGGCCCTCGGCCTCTATGCCGTGAATATGCCCGCAGAGCTGGGCGGTGGCGGACTTGGCACGTTCGACACGACGCTCATGGAGCGCGAACTCGGCCGCGCCAGCTATGGCCTGCAGATGATGATCGCGCGGCCAAGCAATATTCTGCGCGGGTGCGAGGGCAGCCAGATTGAGGAATACCTCCTCCCGACGATCCGGGGGGAACGGCATGACTGCCTTGCCATGACCGAGCCCGACGCCGGATCGGACGTGCGCTCCATGCGCACCTTTGCGCGGCGCGATGGCAGCGACTTTGTCATCAACGGCTCCAAACATTTTATCAGTCATGCCGATGTCGCCGACTTTGTGATCTTGTGTGCGGCCACGGGAGAAGCGGGCGGTAGAAAGACAATCAGCTGCTTCCTCGTCGATTTCGACACCCCCGGCCTCACCCGCCGGCGCGGCCCCAAATGCGTGTCACACCGGGGCTACCATCAGTGCGAGCTGATCTTCGAAGACTGCCGTATCCCCGCCACCAGCTTGCTTGGCGAACTCGACAAGGGCTTCGATCTCATGGGACAGTGGCTGGGCTCAACCCGCCTGCAGGTGGCCACGACCTCGGTCGGGCGTGGCCACCGCGTGCTCGAAATGGCGACCCAGTGGGCCGCAACGCGCAAGCAGTTCGGCCAGGCGATCGGCAAGTTTCAGGGCACCGGCTTCAAGCTGGCCGACATGAAGACCGAACTGGAAGCCGCCGAACTCCTGACCCTGCGCGCCGCATGGAAGGATGATCAGGGCATGATGACCGATACCGATGCGGCCATGGCTAAGCTGTTCGCCTCCGAAGCTCTCGCGCGCGTGACCGACAATGCGCTGCAGATCTTTGGCGGCATGGGGCTGATGGATGAGCTTCCCATCGAGCGCTTCTGGCGCGATGCACGCGTTGAGCGGATCTGGGATGGCACGAGCGAAATCCAGCGCCACATCATCAGCCGCGCGCTGCTGCGTCCGCTGGAGGTATGAGCGCAGACAGACTAGCCCGCCTGCTGCGCCCGCGCAGCCTGGCGATTGTGGGCGGCAAGGCAGCCGAGGAAGCGGTGCGCCAGTGTCGTGCATTGGGGTTTGCGGGGCCGATCTGGCCGGTCAACCCGAAGCGCGCGGAGATGGGTGGGCTGCCCTGCTATGCGGGCATGGCCGCGCTGCCTGAAGCGCCTGACGCCGTGTTCATTGCTGCTCCCGCACCTGCGACGATTGCGCTGGCGGGCGAGCTTGCAGGGGTGGGTGGTGCAATCTGCTATGCGGCCGATTTTGCCGAGAGCGGAGAGGTGGGGCAGGCCCTACAGGCTGAGCTTCTTGCCGCTGCCAATGGCGTGCCGCTGATCGGCCCAAATTGCTATGGTATGCTCAACCTGTTTGACCGTATGGCGCTGTGGCCAGACCAGCATGGCTGCCTGCCCATCGCTTGCGGAAAGGGCGTCGCCATCATCAGCCAGAGCGGCAATCTCGCGCTCAACTTCACGATGCAGACGCGGGGCCTGCCGATTGGCTATGTCATCTCGGTCGGCAATTGCGCGGATGTGACCCCCGCTGACTTGATTGAAGCCCTCATCAAGGACGAGCGGGTGAGCGCCATTGGCCTACATCTGGAAGGCCTGGGTTCGGTCGCGCGGTTTTCCGAAGCGTGCCTTGCCGCGCGTGCAGCCGGCGTGCCGTTGGTGGCGCTCAAGACCGGGGCGTCGGCCAAGGGCGCGGCGTTGACGCTGTCGCACACCAGTTCGCTCGCGGGTGCTGATGCGCTGTGCGATGCCTTGTTCGCCCGCTATGGCGTGGCAAGGGCGCATGATCCGGCGAGTTTCCTTGAGACACTTAAGCTGCTGCACGTCGCGGGTCCTTTGCGCGGACGGCGGATCACCAGCGCGAGCTGTTCGGGCGGCGAAGCCTCGCTCACTGCTGATTTGGCTGAGCGGGTAGGGCTTGAGACGCCAGATTTTCCACCAGCGACGCAGGCCGAGCTTGAAGCGGTGCTTGGTCCACGCGTGAACGTCGCCAATCCGCTCGATTACCATACCTATATCTGGGGCGATGAAGCGGCGCAGACAGCGTGCTTTGCCGGGATGCTTGGGGCGGATTTCGAAGCCTCGCTGCTCATCCTCGATTTCCCCCGCGCAGACCGCTGCACGGGCGCAGACTGGGATGTGACCATCGCGGCCTATCTCGCAGCGGTGCGGGCCCACCCGGCACCAAAAGGCACGGTGCGTATCTTGGCGAGTTCCCTTGCCGAGAATCTGCCCGAAGCCGTCGCCACGCAGTTGATCGCTGAAGGTATCCTGCCCGCAGGTGGATTGTCTGAAGCGTTGCAAGCGATCACCGCTGCTGCCGGAATTGGCGAGGCTTGGTCTCGCCCTGCACCTGCGGCCC
>CAJBSR010000035.1 GCA_903958285.1 uncultured Sphingomonadales bacterium | reverse complement strand
TGGCGAAGCTGTCGATATCGGCCTGATCGGGGATCGTCCTGTAGGTTCTATCAAGCGGCGAAGTATCGCCAATTTCGACTGGCGACTGGCGCAGGGGCACAGCCCTTGGTCATTTGATGTTGCGCTTGAAAGCATTTCTGCAAGGGTCGGAAATGCAAACAACACGCTCTTTGCGCCACCTGGCGAGACGGTGAATTTGGGCCTCCGCTATCGGTTTGAGCTGGCACATCATTCGGCTCTCATCAGGGTGCAGGCCCAGAATCTATTGAATGACTATCGTTGGCAGGTCTCGTCTAGCGGAGGCTTCACATTTTCCAGTAGCCGTACCTATGTGGCGCAACTGATCATGGATATTTAAGCAATTCATCGAATCAAATTGTCATTCATCGAAGGAATATTACATTCCTGTCTCAGTTTGTTGATGAAAGAGGGATGAAGAACATCCGGTCTCTTTTCATCATTTCGGCAACGTGTTTCGCGCTGCCTGCCTTTGCCCAGCGCACCGATGACAATGTGGTTAAATCGGCGGACGATGCCTTTGGTAAGTCTGTCGGGGATGAGCAGATCGGCATCTACAACGCGGGCATGGTCCGGGGGTTTTCACCGGTCGATGCCGGCAATGTCCGGCTGGAAGGCCTGTACTTCGATCAGCAATCCAACCCGACGCAGAGGCTGGTCGGGGGCACCACCATCCATGTCGGCATTTCAGCGCAGGGCTATCCGTTTCCGGCGCCCACGGGGATAGCGGACTATGTACTGCGTCGTCCGGGCGCGGAGGCAATGGCTTCGGTGGACCTGAGTTTGGGCCCATGGGAGCAAAAGGGGGCGGAGTTTGACGCGCAATTGCCGATCAGTGGCGATAAGCTGGGGATCGCATTCGGCGCGGGCATTTATGCGGAGGCGCAGCCCCATCACGGTGTGTCGAAGCTGAACACGATGGCCGTCGTTGGGCGTTATGCCCCGGCCTCCGATGTTGAAATCCTCCCCTTCTGGAGCCGCCTATCGGTCCGCGATGAAGAGAGCGGGTCCCTCATCTTTACCGACGGAACGTTTCTCCCGCCGCGCATTCGCCGCGATCGCTTCTTGGGCCAGAAATGGGCGGATTTTGGCGGGACGCTCGGCAATTATGGCCTCATCGCCAAGGCAAAGCCCGCAGGGCTAGAGATCAGCGCCGGCGTTTTCCGATCTTATTTTCAATCAAGCGAAGAACATGTCGATTTGCTTTTCGGAACGCAGCGCGACGGCAGTGTCGCCAACCGCGTTGTCGTGGCGGATGGCGGGAACCGTTTCGCGTCGACTTCGGGCGAAATTCGCGTGGTAAAAGCCTTTACTGAGGGACAGCGCCGGCACAATTTTGTGGCGTCGCTGCGCGGTCGGGAACAGTCGCGCCGCTATGGCGGGGCCGCTCTTGCCAGCCTTGGCGCAAGTGTGGTCGGTGTTGAGGATTTCCGTCCGGAACAGATGCCAGCGATCGGCCCGAAGACACGCGACACGGTGACGCAGAAGACCATCGGTCTTGGCTATCAGGGACGCTGGGCTAAGGTCGGGGAAATCAGCTTTGGCGTGCAGAAGACGGATTATGCCAAGGACATCATCGACCCCGATCCAGCCGTGGTCTTCCCGCGCACAGTGTCCAACCCATGGCTGTTCAGTGCCAATGCCGCTGCCTATGTTACAGATCGTGTGGCGCTCTATGGCGGCTATGCTCGGGGGTTGGAGGAAAGCCCTGTTGCCCCTGTTGAGGCCGTCAACCGCAACGAAGCCCCGCCGGCCATCCTTACGACCCAAAAGGAAGCTGGCTTCCGCTGGAAGGTCAGCGAGGGCGTAAGTGCAGTGCTCGGCTATTTTGACATCGATAAGCCCTATTTCAATCTCGACCCGACACAACGTTTCCGCGCGCTCGGCCAAGTGCGCAATCGTGGATTTGAATTCTCGCTGGCAGGGCCCGTCGCAGAGGGACTTTATGTGGTCGCGGGCAATGTTTGGCTTGATGCGACGGTCTCCGGTGAGGAAGTGGAACGCGGGGTGATCGGGCGACGGCCAATTGGAACCTTCCGCCGACACACGATCATCAGCATGGACTATCAAGTGCCCGGCGTGCCGCCGCTCTCCCTT
>CAJBSR010000034.1 GCA_903958285.1 uncultured Sphingomonadales bacterium | reverse complement strand
GATGAAAGCAAGAAGCTTTATTGCATCTATGTCGCCATCGGCCAGAAGCGTTCAACCGTCGCGCAGATCGTCCGCGCGCTGGAAGAACAGGGTGCCATGGAATACTCGATCGTGGTTGCTGCAACCGCATCGGAACCAGCCCCGCTTCAGTATCTCGCACCGTATACCGGCGTCGCGATGGGTGAATATTTCCGCGACAACGGCATGCATGCCGTCATCGTGTATGACGATTTGTCCAAGCAGGCTGTGGCTTACCGCCAGATGTCGCTGCTGCTGCGTCGTCCGCCGGGCCGTGAAGCCTATCCGGGTGACGTTTTCTATCTGCACAGCCGCCTGCTTGAGCGCGCTGCAAAGATGTCGGACGCGAACGGTGGTGGCTCGCTCACCGCGCTGCCGATCATCGAAACGCAGGCAGGCGACGTGTCCGCCTATATTCCGACCAACGTGATTTCGATCACCGACGGCCAGATCTTCCTTGAAACCGACCTGTTCTATCAGGGCATCCGTCCGGCCATTAACGTGGGTCTGTCGGTGTCGCGCGTTGGTTCTGCTGCACAGACCAAGGCGATGAAGAAGGTGTCGGGTTCCATTAAGCTGGAGCTGGCTCAGTATCGTGAAATGGCCGCGTTCGCGCAGTTCGGTTCCGATCTGGACGCCTCGACGCAGAAGCTTCTCAACCGTGGTTCGCGTCTGACCGAACTGCTGAAGCAGAAGCAGTATTCGCCGCTTCCGTTTGAAGAGCAGACCTGCTCGATCTTCGCTGGCACCAATGGCTTCCTCGACGGCATCCCCGTTGCAGACGTCACGCGCTATGAAGAAGCGATGCTTGCTGACCTGCGCGCCAATCACGCTGACATTCTGAAGGGCATCCGCGACAGCCGTGACTTCAGCGACGACAGCAAGAAGGCACTGGTGGCGGCACTCGATAAGTTCACTAAGTCGTTCGCTTAAGCTGACTGTGCTCCGGCGCGAGCCGGAGCCCGGACCTCAATAAAGGGACTGGGTCCCGACCTCGGTCGGGACACGTTAAGGGAAACAAGATGGCCAGCCTAAAGGCGCTCAAAATCCGGATCAACTCGGTCAAATCGACCCAGAAGATCACCAAGGCGATGAAGATGGTCGCCGCTGCCAAACTGCGCCGCGCGCAGGAAGCAGCGGAAGCCGCGCGCCCCTATGCCGAACGTTTGGAAGCTGTCGTGTCATCGATTGCGTCCAAGGTCGAAAAGGGCCCACAGGCACCAAAGCTTCTGGCAGGTACAGGCAAGGATGACGTTCATCTCTTCGTCGTTGCCACGTCAGACAAGGGCTTGGCGGGTGCCTTCAACACCAACATCGTCCGTCTGGCACGCCGCCGCGCCGAAGAGCTTCGTGCTGCGGGTAAGACAGTCAAGTTCTACACGATCGGTAAGAAGGGCCGCGACCAAATTTCGCGGACCTATCGCAGCGACGTCGTGCACGGCATTGAGCCGGGTGACCTCGGCAAGCTTGGCTTTGAAGAAGTCCAGAGCTGGGCCGCAGACCTCACCGCGCGCTTTGATGCAGGTGAATTCGATGTCGCCCACCTGTTCTTCTCCAAGTTCGTGAGCGTCCTCACGCAGGAGCCCACCGAAATCCAGCTGATGCCAGTTGCTGTTGCCGAAACCGGTGCAGCCCCCGCAACGGCAGGTGCCTCGGTGGAATATGAACCCGACGAGGAGGAAATCCTCGCCGACCTGCTGCCGCGCAACGTCTCGGTCCAGCTGCTTCGTGCCCAGCGTGAAAACGCGGCATCGGAACAGGGGTCCAAAATGACCGCGATGGACAACGCCACCCGCAACGCCGGTGACATGATCAACAAGCTGACGATCCAGTATAACCGGACCCGTCAGGCCGCGATCACCACCGAACTCGTCGAAATCATCTCGGGCGCCGAAGCGCTCTAATCAGACACGAAGGCAAGGAAGACAGATATGGCTACCGCCCCGAAGAAGACCGCAGCTAAGCCGGCTGCAGCAAAGCCCGCCGCTGCGAAGAAGGCTGCTGCCCCTAAGGCTGCTGCTCCCGCAAAGAAAGCAGCTCCTGCAAAGGCAACCGGCGCAACGGCGCTTAACATTGCGGGCGCCACTGGCCGCATCAGTCAGGTCATCGGCGCCGTCGTCGACGTGACGTTTGAAGGCCAACTGCCGAACATCCTTTCGGCGCTTGAAACGAGCAACAACGGCCAGCGCCTTGTGCTTGAAGTGGCCCAGCACCTAGGTGAAAACACCGTCCGTACGATCGCTATGGACGCCACCGAAGGTTTGACCCGCGGTCAGGCCGTTCGTGATACGGGCGCCCAGATTTCTGTGCCGGTTGGCCCTGCAACGCTCGGCCGCATTCTGAACGTCGTCGGTGAGCCGATTGACGAACGTGGGCCGGTGGCCACCGACATGCGCGCACCAATCCACGCCAAAGCACCGGAATTCGTTGACCAGTCGACCGAAACCGAAATTCTCGTCACGGGCATTAAGGTCATCGATCTTCTCGCGCCTTACGCAAAGGGCGGCAAGATCGGCCTGTTCGGCGGCGCCGGCGTGGGCAAGACGGTTCTCATTCAGGAACTGATCAACAACATCGCTAAGGGCCATGGCGGCACGTCCGTGTTCGCAGGCGTTGGTGAGCGTACGCGTGAAGGTAACGACCTTTATCACGAATTCCTCGACGCTGGCGTTATCGCCAAGGATGCCGACGGCAACCCAACACCAGAAGGTTCTAAGGTTGCGCTCGTGTTCGGCCAGATGAACGAACCGCCGGGAGCACGCGCACGCGTTGCTCTTTCGGGTCTGACCATCGCGGAATACTTCCGCGATCAGGAAGGCCAGGACGTTCTGTTCTTCGTCGACAACATCTTCCGCTTCACGCAGGCTGGTTCGGAAGTGTCCGCACTTCTCGGCCGTATTCCTTCGGCCGTGGGCTATCAGCCGACGCTCGCCACGGACATGGGCCAGCTTCAGGAACGCATCACCTCCACCAACAAGGGGTCGATCACCTCGGTGCAGGCCATTTACGTTCCGGCAGACGATTTGACCGACCCTGCACCTGCAGCCTCGTTCGCTCACTTGGACGCCACTACGGTTCTTAACCGCGCGATTTCGGAACTCGGCATCTATCCGGCAGTTGACCCGCTCGACTCCACCAGCCGCGTTCTGACCGTCGCTGTCGTCGGCCAGACGCACTACGACACGGCCCGCCGCGTTCAGGAAACGCTGCAGAAGTACAAGTCGCTGCAGGACATCATCGCCATTCTCGGCATGGATGAACTGTCGGAAGACGATAAGCTGATCGTGAGCCGTGCGCGTAAGATCCAGCGCTTCCTGTCGCAGCCGTTCCACGTCGCCGAAGTCTTCACCGGCATCAGCGGTAAGTTCGTGGCGATCGAAGACACCGTGAAGTCCTTCAAGGCTGTCGTCGACGGTGAATATGACCACCTTCCAGAAGCTGCCTTCTACATGGTCGGCGGGATCGAAGAAGTTGTCGCCAAGGCTGCCAAGCTGGCTGCCGACGCCTAAGATTACTCCCCTCCCGTCCGCGGGAGGGGCATCAGGACATTAACGATGGCATTGCACTTCGAACTCGTCACACCAGAACGCCTCGTCCGCTCGGAAGACGTCCATATGGTCGTCGTTCCCGGGACAGAGGGCGATTTCGGCGTTCTTGAAGGCCACATGCCGGTGATGTCGACTATCCGCAGCGATGCAGAGGTCGAAATCTACGCAACGGCTGGTGCCGCTGCTGAGCGGATCAAGATCACGGGCGGCTTTGCCGAAGTGAACGAAAAGGGTCTGACGATCCTCGCCGAACACGCGGCCTGATCCATCTGGACATTTAGCGATTAGAGACGCCCCGGCCCAAAAGG
>CAJBSR010000033.1 GCA_903958285.1 uncultured Sphingomonadales bacterium | reverse complement strand
TTACATTCAGACCACTGGAATAAAAACCACGTTTTTTCGAAATTTATGAAGTCGTCACTTTATGTCCTCAATGGTCAGCCGCGACGTTGGCGGCTAACATCTCTTATATCTAGCGGTGGATGAAAATTAGCCGTCAATGTTGATGATGTTTAGAATTTTTGCTCGGAGGTGCTGCTAGACTGTTGAGAAACCGGCTTGCCCGATACAACTCAGCTACAAAAAGCCACTTCCCTACAAACACCCCCATCCAGCAGACCGATTCACATAGCGTGATACAGGCGTTCCGCCATGCTTGATGGGGCGGGGCAGCCCTGCTAGGGGCGGCTGCATGACCGAACTCTCGCTTATCCGTAATTTTTCCATAATCGCGCACATTGATCACGGGAAGTCGACCCTTGCGGATCGGCTGATCCAGCAAACGGGCGGCCTAACGGCGCGTGAGATGACGAGCCAAGTCCTTGATAATATGGACATTGAAAAAGAACGCGGCATCACGATCAAGGCGCAGACGGTGCGGCTGGATTATACCGCGAAGGACGGCATCACCTATCAGCTGAACCTGATGGACACGCCGGGCCATGTCGACTTTGCCTATGAAGTCAGCCGCAGCCTCGCCGCGTGCGAAGGCGCGTTGCTTGTTGTCGACGCCGCGCAAGGTGTTGAGGCGCAGACGCTCGCCAACGTGTACCAATCCATTGAGCATGACCATGAAATCGTGCCCGTCATCAACAAGATCGATCTGCCCGCGGCAGAGGTGGACAAGGTGAAGGCCGAGATTGAGGAAATCATTGGCTTACCCGCCGACAATGCGGTGCTGACTTCGGCCAAGTCCGGCATCGGCATTGATGAGGTGTTGGAGGCCGTGGTCACGCGCATTCCCCCGCCAAAGGGCGACCGCAACGCGCCGTTGAAGGCGATGTTGGTCGATTCATGGTACGACCCCTATCTGGGCGTCGTCATCCTGATCCGCGTTATCGACGGCGTGATCAAAAAAGGTCAGGAAATCCAATTCATGGCCGCCGGCACAAAGCATTTGGTCGACCGCGTCGGCTGTATGCGGCCAAAGCTGGAAATCCTGCCCGAAATCGCGGCGGGCGAGGTCGGCATTATCACCGCGCAGATTAAGGAAGTCGCGCAGACCCGCGTGGGTGACACCATCACCGATGCAAAGCGCCCCGCCGCCGAACCGCTGCCCGGGTTTAAGGAAGTGCAGCCCGTGGTGTTCTGCGGCCTGTTCCCCACCGACGCTGCGGACTTTGAAAAGCTGCGCGAAAGCATCAGCAAGCTGCGCCTGAACGACGCATCGTTCAGTTTCGAAACTGAAAGCAGCGCGGCGTTGGGTTTTGGCTTTCGCTGCGGGTTCTTGGGGCTGTTACACCTTGAAATCATTCAGGAACGCCTGACGCGCGAATTTGACCTGGACCTTATCACCACCGCGCCGTCGGTTGTGTACAAGCTGGAGCTGAGCCGGTCGAAGACCGAAGATGCGCGCAGTATGGAGCTGCACAACCCCGCCGACATGCCCGACATTAACCGCATCGCGGAAATTCAGGAGCCGTGGATTGAGGCGACGATTTACTGCCCCGACGAATATCTGGGCAGTATATTGAAACTGTGTCAGGACCGGCGCGGCATTCAAAAACAACTGACCTATGTCGGTGGCCGTGCGCAGATCGTCTATGAACTGCCGCTCAACGAAGTGGTGTTCGATTTCTACGACCGGTTGAAGAGCATTTCGCGCGGCTATGCCTCGTTCGATTATCACCAGATCGG
>CAJBSR010000032.1 GCA_903958285.1 uncultured Sphingomonadales bacterium | reverse complement strand
ACAAGGTGCTTGAGCACGTCGAGCTTGGAGGAGACTTTTGCCCCACCAACAACGGCTGCAACCGGCTTTTCCGGGGACCCTAGTGCCTTTTCCAAAGCCTTGAGTTCAGCTTCCATCGACCGCCCGGCAAAAGCAGGCAACACATGCGCCAGCCCTTCTGTCGAGGCATGCGCGCGGTGCGCGGCGGAGAAAGCGTCATTGACGTACATGTCGCCAAGGCTGGCGAAACGTTCGATCACAGCCGCATCGTTCTTTTCTTCGCCACCAAAGAAGCGGGTGTTCTCAAGCACCGCAATCTCGCCATCGACCAGCGTGGCCACGGCGGCCTTGTCCCCCTCCCAATCAATGTAGCGGACGGGACGGCCAAGCACGTGCGAAAACGGCGCGACGACCTTTTTCAGCGAAAACTCTTCTGAGGGCTGACCCTTGGGACGACCGAAGTGCGCAAGGACGAGAACCTTCGCGCCACGATCCGCCATTTCAAGGATGGTCGGCGCCGCGGCACGGAGACGCGTGTCATCCGTCACCTGACCATCGGCCATCGGCACGTTGAGGTCTTCACGGACAAGCACGCGCTTGCCTGCCAGATCGCCCATATCGTCGAGGGTTTTGAACGTCATGATAATCCCCAAAACCGTTTGGGCTGAGCCCGTCGAAGCCCTGTCTTTCAACTTTGCATCAAAGCGAAAGGACAGTCCTTCGACAAGCTCAGGACAAACGGAGTGTTAGATCAGCTTTGCCATCACGCCGGCCGTGTCGACCATGCGGTTGGAGAAGCCCCATTCATTGTCATACCAGGACAATACGCGAACGAGCTTGCCGTCGATGACGGCCGTTTCAAGGCTGTCGATGGTCGAGCTGTGCGCATCATGGTTGAGATCAATCGAAACCAGAGGTTCGTCAGTATAGCCGAGCACACCCTTGAGCGGACCTTCAGCTGCCGCCTTCAGCAGTGCGTTGACTTCTTCCTTGGTCGTGTCGCGCTTCGGCGTGAAGGTCAGGTCAACGACCGAGACGTTCGGCGTCGGCACGCGGATGGCCGAACCATCGAGCTTGCCCTTCAGTTCGGGAAGCACTTCACCAACAGCACGGGCAGCGCCGGTCGTCGTCGGGATCATCGACATACCGGCGGCACGCGCACGGCGGGGATCTTCGTGGATCTGGTCGAGGATCTTCTGGTCGTTGGTATAAGCGTGGATCGTCGTCATCAGGCCGCGTTCAATGCCGATGGCATCGTTCAACACCTTGGCGAAGGGCGCGAGGCAGTTGGTGGTGCATGACGCGTTGGAGACGATCTTGTGGTCACCCGTCAGCTTGTCATGGTTGACGCCGAAGACGACCGTGAGATCAACTTCCTTGCCGGGTGCCGAGATCAGAACGCGCTTGGCGCCTGCATCGAGATGCTTCTGTCCGCCTGCGCGGGTCGTGAAGAAACCGGTGCACTCCAGCGCGATGTCGATGCCGTTGGCGGCATGGGGAAGGTTCGCCGGGTCACGCTCAGCCGTTACATGGATGCGCTTGCCGTTGATGATCAGGTCATTGCCGTCAACTTCAACAGTACCGCTGAACGGGCCGTGGACCGAATCCCGCTTGAACAGCATTGCGTTCGACTTGGCATCAGCGAGGTCGTTGATCGACACGAGCTCAAGGCCGCAATCCGGGCGCTCCAGAATGGCGCGCGCCACGTTGCGTCCGATGCGTCCGAAACCGTTAATGGCAACCTTCGCCATGTCCATTCTCCTTAGTTGGCAAGTTTCTCAAGGATGCGGGGAACGATCTTGTCGACCGTCAGCCCGAAATAGTCGTAAAGTGCGTCCGCCGGTGCCGAGGCCCCAAAGCGGTCAATTCCGATGTTGATACCATCGAGACCGGTATAGCGTTCCCACCCCATCGTCACGCCCGCTTCGATTGAAACAATCAACGCGTCGCGCGGCAGGATATCAGCCTTATAGGCCGCGGTTTGCTCGTCGAACAACTCCGTGCAGGGCATCGACACGACATCCGCACCAATACCCTGTCCTTCCAATGACTTGGCGACATTGACGGCGATTTCAACTACGGAACCGGTCGCAACCAGTACGACCTTGCGCGCAGCTTCAGCCGCTTTCAGGCGGTAGCCGCCCTTGGCCGACCGGTTGGACGCCCGCGTCCAGCCTTCATCGCCTGCACCACGCAGCTGCGGCAGGTTCTGGCGCGAAAGGGCAAGCACAGAGGGTGTGCCAGGCGTTTCGAGCGACAATGCCCAGCATTCTGCTGTTTCGATGACATCAGCAGGACGATAGACGTTGAGATTGGGGATCATGCGCAACGACATGACATGCTCCACCGGCTGGTGGGTCGGCCCATCTTCGCCCAGCCCGATGGAATCGTGTGTCATGACGTAGACGACCTGAGCATGCTGCACCGCGCTCATGCGGATGGCGTTGCGGCAATAGTCTGAGAAAACGAGGAACGTGCCGCCATAGGGCACAACGCCGCCGTGCAGCGCCATCCCGTTCATCGCGGCCGCCATGCCGAATTCGCGGATGCCGTAATAAACATGGCGACCCGCATAATTGGCAGCGCCAAAGGGCTCGGTCGATTTGGTCTTGGTGAGGTTCGATCCGGTCAAGTCGGCAGACCCGCCAACAAGATGCGGCAGCTTCTCCGTCAACGGACCGAGTGCCATTTCCGATGCCTTGCGCGTCGCGACCTTTTGCGGCGTGGCCACGAGGTCCGCAATATAGCCTTCCAGCGCAGGGGATGCGAGATCGGCCACGCCCGCCAACCGGCGCTCAAAGTCTCCGCGCGCAGACGACGAAGCGAAACGAGCCTCCCAAGCCGCACGCGTTTCAGCGCCACGCGCGCCAAGTGTGCGCCAATCCGACAAGATGTCGGCCGGCACTTCAAACGGTGCGGCATCCCAGCCCAGATAGTCGCGGGCTGCAGCAATCTCATCACCACCCAGTGGCGCACCGTGCACGTTATGGCCGCCCTGCTTGTTGGGGGCGCCCTTCCCGATCACCGTCTTACAGGCAACCAGCGACGGGCGCGGATCGGCTTCCGCTTCGGCCAAGGCGCGTGCGATGTCGGCAAAGTCATGACCATCACAGCGCACCGTGTGCCAGCCGGTGGCGGCATAACGGGCGAGAATGTCTTCACAGGTGGACAGCGAGGTATCACCGTCAATCGTGATGTTGTTGTCATCCCAAAGCACATTGAGGCGGCCAAGCTTGTTCACGCCTGCTAGGCCAATGGCTTCGTGGTTCAGGCCTTCCATCAAACAACCGTCGCCCGCGACGACCCAAGTCTTATGATCGACAAGGTTATCACCGTAGATGGCGTTGAGGTGACGCTCTGCCATCGCCATGCCGACGGCCATCGCCACACCCTGCCCCAATGGGCCTGTCGTGCATTCAACGCCGGGCAGTTCTGTGTTTTCTGGATGCCCTGCACACACTGAATGCAGCTGCCGGAAATTGCGGATGTCGTCCATCGTCGGCTGGTCATAACCGGTGAGGTGGAGGAGCGAATAGATGAGCATCGAGCCATGGCCGGCCGAAAGAACGAAGCGATCTCTATCAGGCCATTTAGGTGCTTGCGGATCAAACTTCAGAAACTGTGTGAAGAGGACAGTCGCCACATCTGCCATGCCCATCGGCATGCCCGGGTGCCCGGAATTGGCGGCTTGCACGGCATCCATCGACAACGCGCGAATAGCGTTGGCGAGGCGCTGCTGGTCAACAGTCATGGCGGTCCTTTAATCTCGGCCCGAAAAGGCATTAGCGACTCGCAGGCGCGAGGTCGCCGTCCTCTTGTCGCCATGGTCCGCGCGGGTCAACCGCAGCGCGCCATTTTGCTTGCGGCAGATCGCCCGCGTGGTAATCATAGCGATATGTCAGACACCCGCTTATCGAACGCGCTGCGGCGCATCGCCACTGCGATGGAACGGATTGAAACCGTTGCCCTTTCCCCTGCCCCCGCTGTTGCGCCAGCCGATAGCGAAGATGCGGCACGCCTTGCCGCGCTCGCCGAGCGGCACGCCAAGCTTAAGGAAGAAACCACCATCGCCCTGTCAGCGCTCGACGCCGTCATCGCGCGGGCGTCTGTCGGAGGGCGCAGCTAATGGCCCAAATCGAACTCAAAATCGGCGGAAACGCCTACACCGTCGCCTGCAGAGACGGGGAAGAAGCGCATCTGACCAAGATCGCTGAGATCGTCGACGGCAAGGCGCACGATGCGCGGCAGGCCTTGGGCAGCGTGAGCGAAGTCCGCCAACTGCTCTTTGCCTCGCTCCTCCTTGCCGATGAACTTGATGAAGCCCGCAAAGGCACCGGCGTGCCGCCAGCACCAGCGCCTTCCGCCCCTGCTGTGACGCCTGACGCCGCAAATGACGAGCATATCTCTTTGCTCGACGACATTGCGGCACGTTTGGAAAACTTGGCCATGCACCTTGAGCGGCGCGGCTGACGACCCTATACCTGGTTGCGGCGGATTCTGCCCGGTGCGAGCTAGACAGATTATCCCTGAGGCGATTCCACATCCAAGGGGGCTGTCCCTGTTCAGGTCTTGGCCTGATGCACATGGTCCCCACCTGACGTACTTGGCGTCAGAGGATATTCCGGCCAACGGCCACGGTGGGTCCGCCAACCTATGAGCGTCCAGACAAAGGCAGAGCTCAGAAACGAACTTAGAAAGATTCGCCAAGCGTTTGTAAAACAACGCGAATCAAAAGTTCTACCCATCTCAGAAGTTATCAAATACCCGCTCAACCGGGCGTTTGATGCCGCCAAGGTCGTGGCCGGCTACCTTCCTTTTGGCAGCGAAGCGGACCCTCATGACGTCATGACGTCAGCGCAAAGTCGAGGAAAATCCTTGGTTCTCCCCTGCCTGTCGGCGTCGGAGGCCCCTATGGTCTTCCGTTGCTGGACCATGGGCGACCCCACAGAAACCGCTCCCGGCGGGTTCCAGCAACCCCTATTCTCACAAATGATATTAGAACCTGATCTTATCTTATTGCCAATGCTAGGTTTTGATCGGGAAGGAAACCGCATCGGTCAAGGCGCGGGGCATTATGACCGCGCGCTGGAGCTTCGACCATCCGCGCTGCGCATCGGTATTGCCTGGTCCGTTCAGGAAGTCTCCGGGATCCCGGCGGACCCTTGGGATGTTCCGCTTGACGCCATCCTGACGGAAGCCGAATGGATCGTGCCTGCATCAAGTCGTCTGAAAAGGGGCTAAGGTTTTGGAAGCACCTAGCTGGCGCAAGCCCATCGGAATGCTTGGCATTCTCGCTTATGTGACGATTTGGGCCGTGGCTGTCGCCAGCCTATCAGGCCTTGTCGGCCTTTGGCCCGTGCTCGCGCAGTCGATCTTCTACGTCATCGCCGGAACGATATGGATCCTACCGCTTAAGCCTGTACTTAAGTGGATGGAAACCGGCTATTTTCGGTAACACGCCGACTTCCCGCTAAGGGAAGTGGCGCGAGTGACGGGGCTCGAACCCGCGACCTCCGGCGTGACAGGCCGGCGCTCTAACCAACTGAGCTACACCCGCATACTTGCGTGAGGAGGGGGCCTCTAAGAGAAGGCCTTGGGGCTGTCAAGGCGATGACAGCCGCTTATTTGCCCTTCAGGCCAAGATGCCGAATTTTTTTCGTTAAGGCGCCCTTAGGTGTTAGCCACTTTGACGTCAGTTCCGACGTCACCCGAGCCATATTTGTATCCTTCTGAAATTATGATATTT
>CAJBSR010000031.1 GCA_903958285.1 uncultured Sphingomonadales bacterium | reverse complement strand
TGTATCTCAGCAAGTTGTGCAATGTCCTTAGGACGGATGCGATGAAGGACATCGGGGTGGCGCGCAAAAATGCCGGTCGCGCTGCACGGCGCATCCAGCAGGATCGCATCTACCGATTCTTTCGGCTCCCATTTTAAGACGTCGCCGACCACGAGATCAGCAGAAAGCTCTGTTCTCCCGAGGTTTTCGCGCAGGCGGTCCAGACGGGCAGCCTCCCGCTCCACACCGATTACAGCCCAGCCGGACGCGGCAAGCTGCATGGTTTTGCCACCGGGCGCTGCACACAAATCCAGCACCGTCCGGCCGTCGCCTGCACCCAGCAATCGCGCGGGAATAGAGGCTGCGATATTCTGAACCCACCATTCGCCTTCGGCAAAACCGGGAAGGTCCGTAATCGCCCGATCCCGACTGACGCGGACATGGCCGGGGGCCAGCGATTCGCCGCCCAGTTTCTCTGCCCATTCGTCCGTCGCGCCGACCGTGCGCAGAGTGAGATCAATCGCCGGTTGCTCCGCCAGCACTTCTGAGGCGGCCCCCAGCATCGCGTGGCCCCAGGCCTCGCCCCAGCGTTGCTCAACGGCGGGAAGGAGCATGGGCACTTTGCGTAACTGCGCACCCTGCCGGAACAATGTGCCCAACACACCATGCACCAACCGGCGTGGCCCGCCCTCCACAAGCGGCAGCGCTGTCGCCACAGCGGCATGTTGCGGGGTACCGAGGATCAGCGCCTGCACAAGCGCGATCCGCAGGACCATGCGCGCCTTGGAATCATCCGGCAGCCGCTGCTTGGTTGCGCCGTCAATCAGATCATCCAGATCGGGCAAGCGACGCAAAGCTTCTGACGCAATGGCGTGCGCCAGCGCGCGGTCTGCGGGGTTGTCGATGCCCTTGGTGGCGGCGTTCAACGCGTTTTCAAGCGGTTGGCCACGACGCAAAACAGCGTCGAGCAATTGGAGCGCCGCACGACGTGCGGGAAGGCCTTGGATGTCTGTCATCCCCCGCCCTAGCGCGGGCGCACGGCCTTGTCAGCCCAATGGATCAAGTGCGCTACGTCGACGGGCCGCGGGCGCCGCGCCCATTTCGGCTGCTATATCCTGTAGCGCCTCAATCCGGCGCTCCGTGGCCGGGTGCGTTGAGAACATTTGGGAGATGTGCGTCGGCACAATGTAAAGCTGCGCTGCGGCGGGCATCCGTTCCGACACCGGATTGGGGATCGCCTGTGCGCCCCGCGAAATTTTAGCGAGTGCCGAAGCCAGCGCCATCGGGTTGCCCGAAATTTCGGCGCCCGCTTTGTCGGCCCCAAATTCCCGTGTCCGGCTGATTGCCATCTGCACGATCATCGCCGCAATCGGCGCCACAATCACGGCAAGGATGGTGGCCAGCGCATTGCCGCGATTGTCGCCACTGCGGAAGAACAAGCCGAAATTGGCCAGCATCGAAATCGCACCTGCCACAGTCGCGACGACAGTCATGACCAACGTGTCACGATTTTTTACATGGCCCAATTCATGCGCCATGACACCCGCAACCTCATCGCGCGTCAGCATGTTGAGCAGACCTGTCGTGGCCGCAACGGCCGCATGTTCGGGGTCACGCCCCGTCGCAAAAGCATTGGGGTGGGGGGAATCGATAATGTAGACCTTCGGCATCGGGAGGTCCGCGCGCTTGGCGAGTTCAGCAACCATGGCGTAAAAATCAGGCGCGCTCGTCGCGTCCACTTCCCGCGCATCATGCATGCGCAGAACCACCTTGTCAGAATTCCAGTAGGAAAACACGTTCATGCCCGCCGCAACGACGAAAGCGATGACTGCGCCTTTGGCGCCGCCAAATGTGTACCCCAAGGCCATCAGCAACGCTGTCAGCGCCGACAAAAGCAAAACTGTTTTCAGACCGTTCACTTGAACTCTCCTCCTAACCACCCCAATGTGGGAAGCATCAGGCTGGCTTCAAGAAGGAACAATCAATTGGGACAGCGCCCCGCACACGTGAAGCCACCGAAGCATCTCACCAAAAGCCCGCCCGTGCCAGAACCGGAGCCGGTGGTGGAGAAGACGACGACCGAGGATCCGCTTGGCCTCAACCCCGTCCGCTATGGTGACTGGACCTTGAAGGGGATCGCAGCCGACTTTTGATTAGGCTGCGCCTTCGCCCTTGAGGGGGCGGGAGAGCAAGGACGCGACAACCTCACCGATATCGGCACTGTTGAGCAGCGCACAGACCGCGTCGACGATGGGCATCTCCACGCCGGCCACAGCGGCGGCTTGTTGCAACACAGGCGCTGTGTAGGCCCCTTCGGCCACGGTCTTCCGGTCGGCCAGCAGCGACGCGGCGCTCTGCCCCTCGCCCAGTCCTTTGCCGAGTGAGAAGTTGCGGGAACTGGTCGAGGAACAGGTGAGAACGAGATCGCCCAGACCCGATAGACCAGCCAACGTCTCCGCCTGCGCACCGCGTGCGAGGCCAAAACGCGTCATCTCCGCAAAGCCACGGGCGATGAGGGCCGCCCGCGCATTCTGGCCGAGGCCCGCCCCTTCCACCACGCCACAGGCAATGGCGAGAACGTTCTTCACAGCGCCGCCGATTTCCGCGCCGATTACATCGGTCGAAACATAGGGCCGGAAGTGCGGTTTTGCGATGCGCGCGGCGAGTTGCTGCCCGATGGCCGCATCCTCGCAGGCAAGCGTAATGGCCGTGGGCAGGCCCTTGGCGACTTCGTGCGCGAAGGTGGGGCCAGACAGAACGGCAATCGCAGACTCCGGGCAACATTGCGCCGCAACCTCGGACATCAGCATCTGCGTCTCCGCCTCAATGCCCTTGGCGCACAGAACGAGCGGACGGGTCCCCACCGGCGTGTTCGCAAGCACCGCGCGCATGTGCTGCGCCGGAGTGACGACCAGCAAGGCGTCGCATGGCGCCAAATCCGCCAGATCCCCTGTCGCCACGATGTGGTCCGACAGGGAAACGCCTTTCAGGAAGCTGCTATTCTCGCGCGACGCATTGATCGACGCGACCACATCAGCTTCGCGCGCCCAGAGAACGACGTCGTCGTCGCCTGCTGCGGCGACCTGCGCAAGCGCCGTGCCCCAAGCGCCGCCACCAATGACCCCAAGCTTCATGCCTTTACTCCTGCGCCACGGACCGTTTCCGCATCTGGATCAAGCGGCCAGCGCGGCCGCGCAATGACATCGAGCGGATCGGTCAGTCCCAGTGCAAATCGCTCTGCACCCGCCCAGCCGATCATCGCCGCATTGTCGGTGCAAAGCCAGAGCGGTGGCGCAAAGAAGGGGAGGCCATTGGATGCCGCCAGTGCCTCAAGCGCCGACCGGATCGCCTGATTGGCAGCAACGCCACCTGCCACGACCAAGGCCGTTGCTCCTTCAGCGCGGTGAATGGCGCGCTTTGTGCGGTCGACCAGACAATCAACCACCGCCTGCTGAAAGCTCGCGGCAATGTCTTCGGGCTTGTGGATGCCCGCATCGCGCGCGCGTAAGACCGCGCTTTTCAGGCCTGCGAACGAGAAATGAGGCTCCGCTGTGCCAACGAGCGGGCGAGGCAAGGGCACCGCCTTGGCATTTCCCTGCGTTGCGGCGGCTTCCACTGCCGGGCCGCCGGGAAAGCCGAGCTTCAACAGCTTGGCCGTCTTGTCGAAGGCTTCCCCCGCCGCATCATCAATCGTTGTCGCAAGGCGGCGATATTGGCCGACGCCTTCCACCAACAGCAACTGGCAATGCCCGCCGGAGACGAGCAAGAGCAAATAAGGAAACTCCAGCGCAGGGTCCGCGAGACGCGGGCTCAGCGCATGCCCTTCCAGATGATTGACGGCGATGAGCGGCTTACCCGCAGCGTGGGCCAAGGCCTTGCCTGTCACCAGCCCGACCATGACGCCGCCGATCAGGCCCGGCCCCGCGGTCGCGGCGATAGCGTCGACGTCATTCAGCGTCAGGCTGGCCTCATCCAGCGCCTGTTCGATAAGCGACGCCAGAACGTCGACATGCGCGCGCGCGGCAATCTCCGGAACGACGCCGCCAAAGGGCCGGTGCGCGGCTTCCTGCGTCGCCAATTTGTGCGCGAGAACGACCCGATCACTCGTAACGAGCGCCGCTGCCGTTTCGTCGCAACTGGATTCAAGGCCAAGGATGATTGCCATTGGCCTTCCCTCTAGCCCCACACGCCGCTAGCACAAGCGCCGCCATGACAGACCAGCCCCTAAAACTCGGCACTCGCGCCTCTCCCCTCGCCCTCGCCCAAGCCCATTTGGTGCGCAATGCCCTTCTGAAAGCGCATGGCTGGGACGAGTCGCGCATCGAGATCGTCGCTATGACGGCCAGCGGAGACCGCATCCTTGACCGGCCTCTGGCAGACGTCGGCGGCAAGGCGTTGTGGACGAAGGAACTGGACCGCGCCTTGTTTGAAGGCGACATCGATTTCGCCGTCCATTCGATGAAGGATGTCGAGACCCTCCGGCCACCTGAACTGGCTATCGTGGCCATGCTGCCGCGCGCCGATGTCCGTGACCGGCTGATCGGCGCGGCCAGCATTAATGCGCTGCCACAGGGCGCGCGTGTGGGCACCAGTTCCCCCCGGCGCAGTGCACAGTTGCGGCGTTTGCGCCCCGACCTGAATATCGTCCTGTTCCGCGGCAATGTCGCCACGCGCCTTGCCAAGCTGGAGGCAGGCGAGGCTGATGCCACCTTGCTCGCCGCAGCAGGGCTGGACCGGCTGGACCAACAGAATGTGGGTGTCGCCATTTCAGAAGATGAGATGCTGCCCGCCCCCGCCCAAGGGGCTGTCGGCATCGAAACGCTTGGTAACAACGCGCGCGTCCGCGCCTTGCTGGATCCGATCAATCACGCCGACACCTTTGCCTGCGTCTTGGCAGAACGGGCCTTCCTCGCCACCTTGAGCGCGGACTGCCACTCACCCGTCGCCGCGCAGGCACGGCTTGTGGACGGGAAACTGAACATCCGGGGAGAAATCCTCACCGAAGACGGGTCGATGCGGGAACATGGCGCATCAGACGATCCCGCGACACTCGCCAACGCGCTGCTGGAACGCGCGCCACCCCGCCTGCGGGCCATTTTCGGATGAAGCCACTCCTCGTCCTGCGGCCCCAACCGGGGGCGGATGAGACGGCAAAGCGCGCTGCTGCGCAGGGATTGGCGCCTTTGGTCATCCCGATGTTTGAAGTGCGGGCTGTGCCGTGGTCGATGGACCCGACCACACCCTATGATGCAGTCTTCATAACAAGTTCTAACGCATTGAAATTTATAGATAATAATCTGAATTTGTTAAAAGGCCTGCCCATTCTCTGCGTCGGCGAGGCGACGGCAGAAGCGGCGCGTCGGGCCGGGTTGAGCGATATCACAACAGGCGCCGAAGGCGCCGCGGCGCTGGCGGACCTCGCTGCTGCGTTAGGGTATCGCCATTTGCTGTGGCTGGCCGGAGATCCGCACATACCCGTCAATCATCCAGAACTCATATTTGATGTGAAGATTGTCTATGAGACTGTTGAAATAGACATTGATATTCGAGTTCAAGAAGTGACGCAGCAGCCCGTTGTCGCGCTCGTCCATTCCCCACGGGCGGCACGGCGCTTCGCAGGAGTTGTTGCGGAGCGTGGATCTATTGACCTCATCGCCATTAGCGAGAAGGCCGCCATTGCCGTCGGGCCGGGCTGGGCGAGCGTCCATTGGCCGGAGGCTCCGTCGGACCCGGCAATGCTAGAGATCGCTGCCCCCTTGTGCCGCGCCGGTGAAACGGGCACATCCCTCTGATGGACGAGGATATTACGCCGACCGAACCCGCCCGCTCACGCTCCATCCGCGGACTGGTCATCTTCGCGATGGTCTGCTTTGTCATTGGCATTGCCGCGATGGGGTGGCTTTTGACCGAATGGACGCCGGCCCGTAACCTTGTGCTTGGAACACCCCCCACCCCTCAAGCCGTTCTCGCGCCGCCTGAAAGCACCCCGCCAGCGCCGGTTGCTCCGGAAGATGAGATCGTCGCCTCGCCTGAAGCGCATATGGCGAAGATCGAAGAGAAGCTCGCGATCATCGACCAGCAGGCCGACAGCGCCTCCAATGACGCCTCGCGCGCCGAACGCATGATGATTGCCTTTGCCGCGCGCAGGGCGATCGAGCGCGGTGCCTCGCTTGGCTATCTTGAAGGCGCGCTGATGCGGCAATTTGGCGGCACAGATGCGAACGCTGTCGCCGCAATCATCAAAGGCGCCCGCGCGCCTGTGACGCTCGAACAACTCGAAGAAGGGCTCAATACCGCGCGCACGGGTCTCATGACCTCGCCTGCAGATGCAGGCTGGTTCAAGCGTATCTGGAACGACATGGGCAGTCTGGCCGTCATCAAACACGAAGGCGAGGATCGCCTTTCACCGGATCAGCGCTTTGATCGGGCCAGCCGCGCGCTGGAGCGGGATCGGGTCGAAATCGCCATTCGTGAGGTGGAGGCCCTGCCCGGCCAAACCGACGCGAAGCCCTGGCTGGCCCGCGCCCGCAACTATGTGCAGGTGCGCAAGGCACTGGACCGATTGGAAGCTATCACACTCTCGGTATCGCGTCCGCCCAGCGTCTGATCGGGCGACCGGCTAGATTGTGTCGGTGTTGTAGTGATGCCAAGCCATGATAGCTGCGGCACCCCGATGGGGTCGCCATGCTTCGGCCAATTGACGGACAAGCTTTTCACTCGGCCGCTCGTTCAAGCCCAAGATGCGGCCAATTTCGATTTGCACCGCCAAATCACCTGCGGGCCAGATATCGGCGCGCCCTTCGGCAAAGAGCAGATAAATCTCCGCTGACCAGCGACCGATGCCCTTGACCTTGGTCATCAGCGCGATGGCCTCTTCATCGTCTCCAGGCAGATTGTGCAGGTCTAGATCACCATCCTCCACCAGACGGGCAAGGCTAAGGACATAGCCCTGCTTTTGCCGTGACAGGCCAAAGCTGCGCAGTTCCTCCTCATTGGACCCTAGAACTGTGGTCGGCTTGGTGAGGTCGCCCAGACCGGCCTCGAGTTTATTCCAGATGGAAGCCGCAGCCTTCACACTGACCTGCTGGCCGATGATGGTGCGGAGCAGCGTTTCATAGCCCCGGCTGCGTATCCGTGGCTCCGGATAGCCAACCCGCCCCACAGCATCGCCGAACCTCGGCTCAATCGCGATCAAGGCGTCAACAGAGGCCTTTAATTGATCTGCAGTCAGCCCCATCAAACTCGTCCCTTGATCTGCGCCTTTGGCACCGCTAGCGACGCTGGCGAAGCTTAGACACGGGATCAAGAGGAAAGAGCATGGCAAAGCTGGTAGTTGTGACGCGCGACGGCACCGAGAAGGAAGTTGACGGTCAGGAAGGCCTGTCGGTCATGGAAATCATCCGTGATTCCGGGTTTGATGAATTGCTCGCTTTGTGCGGCGGTTGCTGCTCTTGCGCGACGTGCCACATCCATGTCGATGCGGCCTTCGCAGACAAGGTCGATCCGATGAGCGAAGACGAGAATGACCTGCTCGACAGCTCGGCCCACCGCGACGCGACATCGCGCCTGTCGTGCCAGATCCACTTCAAAGCGGCGCTCGATGGCCTGAAGGTCACGATTGCGCAGGAAGACTAAGGCTTAGCCTTTTCCTCCAAGCGAAGAATGAAAAGCCCCGGTTCATCCCGGGGCTTTTTCATTTGATCTTGATGAGCATCTCGGGGAGGCGGTCCGTCATGGGGTTCACATCCCAGACGAGCTTCTTGCCTTTGGGGTCCGGCGCAGGGCCGTCCTCGCTGTTGTTGCTCAGAATTTCGCCGTCGGTCGTCACGATGAACATCCCGGTCGTCTGCGGCGATTCCGGCATGTTCTTTGACGCCGTCATATCCCCCAGCATCTTCGCACGCGTTGCAAGCGCCTTAAGTCCACCGCCGATCAAGGCCGGGGCCGTCACGGTCACAGCCCCGTCCGCGCGCTTACGGACCATGATGAACGGGAAGATCATGTCCATCTTCGGAAAGATCGGGAAGACAAAGTCGTGCGTCAGCTTGCCGGAATAGCGGTAGTCGACTTCGAACTTGCCCTTGCCGCGATAGGTGACGTTTTTCCAACCATCATACTTCATCAGCGCGGCGGCAAACTTATGATTGGCTTCATCGCCGCTGCCCGAAAAGCCGAACATCTGCGCCATCTTGTCTGCCTCTTCGGCCTTCTTGGCAGCAGCCGCCGCCTTGTCGGCTTCATAGGCTTTCCGCATCTCGGCGATTTGCTTGGAGGAACAGGCAACCTCACGGCTGTCATCGTCCTGCCCGTCAATCGAGCCCTCCTCGGCACCCTTGATGGCGGCCTCGTGCGTTTCGACCGACGCATATTCGTCGGTCATGGTGCGCCCGCTGGCGTAGCAGGTGGCGAAGGCGTCATCCCACGCCTTGGGCTTCATTTTACTGCCGACGAAATCGTCGGGCATTTGGAAGAGGATCTCGCCCTTATAGGCAACTGTAAAGTCACCCGCCTTACGAATGTCGACGTCCGCACCGAACTTGCCGGGAACCAGAAAACAACCGGTCAGCATCGTGGAGGCTGCCAGCACGCTCAAGGTGCGGATGAACGTCATTCTTTCCCGCCTCGTCCGGTTGCGGCCGCATAAAGAGCGATGGCTGCGGCGTTGGATACGTTCAGGCTTTCCGCCTTCGGGCTGATCGGCAGCTTGGCGAGTTCATCGCAGTGCGCCTCGGTATTCTGGCGCATGCCTTCACCTTCGGCACCCAGCACAAGCGCGACTTTCGCCATGCCAATCGCATCGCCGAGCAACCGGTCGGTATGACCCGTCAGGCCAATGCGCCAATAGCCCGCCTCCCCGATAGCATCGAGCGCACGCGCGAGATTGACGACGCGCACCCACGGCACGATTTCCAGCGCGCCGGAGGCAGCTTTGGCCAATGCCCCGCCCTCCGGCGGCGCATGCCGGTCTTGCGTCACAATACCAAGCGCATCAAAGGCGGCAGCCGACCGCAGAATCGCGCCGACATTGTGCGGGTCTGTAACCTGATCGAGCACCAAAATAGGTCGGGTGTCATTGGCCCCATCGGCCAGAAGATCGTCGAGCCAGACGTCCTCCAGCGGATCAACCTCAAGCACAAGGCCCTGATGCGGCGCATCATTGGGCACCATGCGGCCCAGATCCGCCACATCGGCAAAAGCGACGGTGAGCCCGTCCGGAATGACAATCGCCGAAGCGGCTTCGCGCGTGGCCCATAATTTGCGGGACACACGGTTCGGGTTGTCGAGCGCCGCATAAACGGCGTGCTTCCCCCAAAAACGTGGACGATTTGACGGCGGCTTTGATGGACGATGACCCTTACGCATGGCGCGCTTTTCGCGGATCGGGGGCGATTTGGCTAGGGGTTTAGCAGGAGAGTTTCGCGCAAAGACGCAAAGGACGCAGAGAGAGACGGAATCATATCTCAAACCTCTGCGATCTCTGCGTCTCTGCGCGACCCTTTTTTAAAGCTTGCGGCCGATCAATTCCTTCATGATTTCGCTCGTGCCGCCAAAAATGCGGGTCACACGGGCGCCACGGAATTGCTTGGCAATCGGATATTCGTTCATGAAACCGGCGCCGCCATGCAGTTGGAGGCACTTGTCGACCATCTCGCCCTGCAATTCAGTATGCCAGAGCTTGGCCGAGGAGGCTTCTTCCGGGGTCAGCTCGCGCTTCAGATGACGGGCAAGCGCCCAATCAATATGCGCCCAGCCCACCTGCAGCTTGGTCTTCAGATCTGCGAGGACAAAGCGGGTGTTCTGGAAATCCAGGATCGGCTTCCCGAACGCTTTGCGTTCCCGCACGAACTCAACCGTCTGGTCAAAGGTGCGCTGGGCCGCAGCCTGCGCACCGATGGCGATGGACAGACGCTCCTGCGGAAGCTCCGTCATCAGGTAGATGAAGCCCATGCCCTCTTCGCCAAGGCAATTGGTGATCGGCACGCGCACATCTTCAAAGAAGAGTTCCGATGTGTCCGCCGCATCCAAACCGATTTTGTCCAAGTTGCGGCCGCGCTTAAAGCCTTCACGGTCGGCTTCGACCAGAACGATGGACACGCCCTTATAAGCCGGCTGCGCATCTGGATCTGTCTTAACGCAAACGAGGATCAGGTCCGCATTCTGGCCATTGGTGATATAGGTCTTAGCCCCATTGATCACATAATGGTTGCCGTCCTTCTTCGCGGTGGTCCGCATCCCCTGAAGGTCAGATCCGGTGCCCGGTTCCGTCATCGCGATCGCCGTGACAATCTCACCCGACACCATCTTGGGGAGCCAATGCGCCTTCTGCTCTTCAGAGCCATATTCGATCAGGTAATTGGCAACGATATCCGTCTGTAGTGAGAAGCCGGTGGCTACATCGGTGTTATAGCCAAATTCTTCGTTGATGATCGAATTGT